>NZ_VCDP01000034.1:0-127982 GCF_033949345.1 Xenorhabdus littoralis | reverse complement strand
GATTCAGGTTAGGATAAAGTTTACATAGTCACGCAGGGGGAGTAGATTTATTGTATTCCTGAGAAGAGGGAGGATATCAACATGATCAGGTTAATCCGCGTATATCCAGACTCTTATATATTTGAAGAGCCACATAGGAAAGCACAAGGAAAAAATCGGCTGACTATCGTTTGTCATGGATATGGAGCAGCGGGAGGCGTTGTGATTAATAATTGCTCATATTCCCCGCAGCAGCTTTCCCAATATATTCCATTATGGACGAACGTTAACAAATTGCATAGCATACGGCTTGTTTCTTGTCGGACGTCAAATTCAAACTACAATATAAATGCGAGCCTTTTAATATCATTGCCACCTAGATCAACTTCTTTCGCCTCGTTATTATCTCGATATCTGAATAATCTTTACATTAGAGCATATACAAGAGCAGTTGGAGTGCACCCCTCCTCAGAGATTGCTCAGACAATTTATAGTGTGTTTGGTAAAGCGAACTTAGAAGGGTATCTAACTCAACAATTTAGTATAGCTAAGAATGTTCCTAATTATCATTATTACTGTGTAGTATTTTTAAATGGTCGCATCGTAAAAGAATGCTATCCAATTCGTGACATACGTGGAGATGGAAGTAGCTTTGCGTGTCTATAGCGGGAAACCACTACTCCCACTCTGAGCAGTAATTAAACAAAATCAGCCACTTGCCTAAAGGTGAGATTTCTCACCTTTTAACCCCTTGATTTCATTAATTTCCGTTCCTGTGACGGAAATAAGCAAAATCAACAGGTTACGTTAAAGGGGATAATTGTCCTCTTTAAACTCTTTGATATATCTTATTTCCTGCATGGTGCAAGTTTCCCGACTTCAAATCGGAAAACCCTTTCAGGTAATTACCCCATATGTTAAAGGGCAGGATTTTGCCTTATGGTGAATCACTTTGTCCCTGATATCCTGTCAATGTAGTCAGCAAACCATTGCATCATTTCGCGGCGTTTATCGAGATATTGAGCGTGGTTATATATGCCACGAATGCTATTACGATCAACATGTGCTAACTGACGCTCAATCAGATCGTGGCTAAATCCGTATTCATTGAGGATAGTGCTAAACTGGTGTCGAAACCCATGACCACTGGCAATTCCATCATAGCCAATCTGTCTAATTACCAGTAAAACAGCATTCTCGCAAATTGGTTTTTTCTTGTCATTTCTACCAGCGAAAACAAAATCAGAAATAGTGGAGGTTATTGGTTTCAGAACTGTGAGTAACTCGACGACCTGATTCGACATTGGAACTACGTGCAATTTCCGATTCTTCATTATCTCAGGCGCGATGGTAATCAGCTTGTTATTAAAATCAACGTTACTCCATACCATGCTTCGTAGCTCTTTAGTGCGCAGCGCTGTGTATTGTAGAATCTGGGTGGCTATTTTTGAGATGATACTACCTGAATATGAGGATAGTGCCTGATTGAAAGAGGGAATTTGATCTACCGTCAGGAATGGATAGTGTTTCTTTTTATACCCGGTCATTGCGTCAGCTAAATCTGGCGCAGGATTATATTTTGCTCGTCCTGTTACTATTGCATATCTGAATACCTCCCCACATCTACGCCGAGCCTTACATGCTCTTTCCATAGCTCCGCGCTCTTCGAACTGACGTATCACCTTGAGTAGAATTAGTGGCTCTATCTCTTCCATTGTCATATGACCAATGTTTGGCAAAATGTCATTCTGAAACATACTTTGTAGTTCTTTTGCGTATCTTTCAGACCAGACGCCACGCTTGAATTGATACCACTCATGATAGATAAATGAAAAGGTATCTTTGGGCTTATCTGTGAGTATATTCTTTTTTGATAGATCTATCCCATTAGCTAGTTCTTTTTTTAATTCGAACACCTTGCCTCTAGCTTCTGCAAGAGATATTTCAGGATATTTACCTACTGTATGAATTTTTTCCTTGCCACCAAATTGGTAACGAAGCTGCCATACCTTTTTACCAGATAACGGAACATATAGATAAAGACCGTTACTGTCTGATAGGCGATATGGCTTTTCTTTTGGTTTAGCTGAATCAACCTGTTTTACAGTGAGCATTGGGTAAAATTCTTTACCCAAAATTTACCCAGATAAGAGTGCGGCTGTCAACGAACTAATGCGAACTTCTACGAACGGTGATTTATGTATGAGATATGATTTTAAAGGATTTTGCGAACGGATAAGAACTGCGGTGAACTGTAGAATGGTGTCCCCTGCAGGAATCGAACCTGCAACTAGCCCTTAGGAGGGGCTCGTTATATCCATTTAACTAAGAGGACAGCGAAATAATAGTATACCTGTTTTTTTTGCCGGAGATAAGGTACTGAAAACTGTTTGCCTATATAATCACCGCTCTTTTGAGTTACCATTAATAAAAAAGTGGCAGTATATTTAACATATTGGGTACATTGATCGGTATGTGGTGTGAGAGTCAATGTCTAAAAGTGATTATGTGGAGAACAATATGAAGTATCGTCTGAGCGGGGTTGCTCTTACAGCAGTCTTACTAGTTGGATGTGCCAGTTCATCGAGTTCGGTGAATCAAGGGCGTTCAGATCCACTGGAAGGCTTTAACCGTGCCATGTTCAACTTTAATTATGATGTTCTCGACCCTTATGTTCTAAGACCTGTTGCTGTAGCTTGGCGTAATTATGTACCAATGCCTGCGCGAAATGGTGTCGGTAATTTTATGAGCAATCTTGAAGAGCCAGCCAGCATGGTTAACAGTTTTTTACGTGGCGATATCCATGAAGGTGCGAAACATTTTAACCGTTTCTTTTTGAACACTTTGTTGGGTATGGGCGGGTTTATTGATGTTGCTGCAATGGCGAACCCTAAATTGGCAAAAGAAGATCCGATGCGTTTTGGTAGTACACTAGGGTACTATGATATGGGTTATGGCCCCTATGTTGTTCTGCCCGGTTACGGTAGTTTTACACTGCGTGATGAAGGCGGTAATTTTGCGGATATGACTTATCCTGTGCTGAGTTATCTCACAGGTTGGATGTCGGTAGGAAAATGGGTCGTCGGTGGCATAGAAACTCGTGCCCGTCTGCTGGATTCTGACGGCTTGTTAAAGAACTCTTCAGACCCTTATTTGATGATGCGTAATGCTTACTTCCAGCGCCATGATTTTATGGCTAATGGCGGTAAGTTGGAACCAGAAAAGAATCCTAATGCAGCAAGTATTCAGGATGAATTGGATTCCATTGATTAATCTGGAGTCCATAACAAAAAGGATAGCATTCACGCTATCCTTTTTTAGATTACTGCATTTAGTTGGGGCGGGAATTAGAACGTATAGTTAAAGCTCGCGCCGTACAGCCATGCAGTTCCCTTGGAATCGAACTCATATGATGAATTGAACGGTGCAGCCATACCTTCGTCTTTCAGTTTTTCACTAACACGGACTTTCTTGCCGCGCATATAGGAAACACCGACATCAACAGAGGCATCTTTATTAAATGCATAGGTTGTTCCAACGCTTAACCAGAAACGATCCTGATCTGGGATGGAGATAGAGCGATTTTGGGCAGGTACTGGGCTTTCATCGAAGGCAATACCGGTACTGAATGTCCAGTTATCGTCATAGTAATAGGTTGTACCCAGTGAGATGCGGTAAGCGTCACGGAAGCCTTCATGTTTCTGGAATGCAACTTTACCCGTATCATTTCTTGTTGCTTTTAATTCCTTGAACTCGCTCCAGCCAGTGTATAGGAAACTATAGTGAATAGCCCATTGAGGTGCAACGCGGTTATAACCTGAAAGTTCCCACATATCAGGCAAGTTCAGATCCAGTTTGCCCTTAACTGTTTTGCCATCAGTTCCATTGTCAAAATATTTATTCGGCAAATCACTGCGGTAATCCCCGTCTTTAAACTTGACTTTGACTTTTGAACGGTAAGTCAGGCTATAACGGTTATTTTCGTCATATTGATACAGAAGCCCCGCATTCCAGCCATAGCCCCAATCTTTTCCTTCCAACTTAGCGCCTTCGGAGCTTGGCGAAAGATTGAGTCCTAGCATTTTGGATAACTCAGGGCCTGTTTCGCCCATATGGCGAGTGATTTTGGCATCAGCATAAACAGCATTGACACCTAAGCCAAAGCTGAACTGATCATTTAACTTGTAAGCACCGCTTAGGTTTAGGTTCACGGTTTTAAGATCGGTTTTACCGCCAATCAGGCCAGCCGCGTAGTTATTGCTGAAACTGGTTGCTAAGCCGAAGTTGGAAGTGGCAGATGCACCGACAAACCATTGATCATTAATTGGTGTAATAAAGTGCAGGTTTGGTATCCATGCATGTGGTGCAATGTTTTTAGCATCGGTGCTACTTTTAGTCGCAGGGGACTGCCCTGTAATATCAACATTCGGGTTGACGTAAATTGCACCGCCCGAAAAAGATGGACGATCAAATAAGGTCATGGCCGCAGGGTTACGACTGCCTTCGGATGCGTTGTCTGCAACGACACCTGCCCCAGAAAAGGCCCGACCGAGTCCTGATGTTGAATACTCATTCAATTGAAAACCAGCAGCACTAGCGTTGGATGAAATAACTGCAATCGCCAATGCTAATGCTGAACGTGTAAACAGGTTTTTCTGGTTCATAACCAAAACCTCATTGTTTAATTATTATTAACATGCTACCTCTCAAGTAGCTGAGAGCGCGGGATTGTAGAGTCGGTTTGCCATAATGACAAATCAGACCAGTGCACGAAGTATAGGCCTGATAATAGAATATGTTGCAAGAGTGTTTTCAATATATAGCCAAGATGATTACTAAAATGGGATGCGCTTAACAAAAAATCGACAATCAATGTGAATGGAATGTAAACAAGTGATTATTAACGTGATGAGATCAATAAATAGTGAGATAAGTCGACTTAAACAGCGTAAATACTGGTTATTAGCTGTTGGCACAACGTAAAATTATCAGCAAGTTTTGATAGTTGGAGAAATAAAAAATGTCTGATGCAATTAACCGTTGTAATGCAGAAGAAACTGCTGCTTGCTGTTGTGTTGATGTAGGAACAATCATCGATAATGAAGACTGTATTGCTTCTTATCAGCATATTTTTGTTAATGGAAAAGAAGCGGAAGTTATGCTTAATACATTGACTGAGAAGGCAAAAAAAGTGGAATCAGATCCATGTGTTATACATCACAAAATTGAAGCAGTTGATGGTGGAATGCAATTATCTGTGGATTTCACTTTTAGTTGTCAGGCAGAAGCCTTGATCTTTCAGTTAGGATTACGCTAGTCCACTTGAATTGCGGTTTTCCCATTGTTTTGTGATTTTAAAGCAGTGGGAAAATGAGTTGTCAATGATTGTAAATAATGGTTTTTATTTGTATTTCTATCGCACATTGCCCATCCAAGTTGTATAAATTATAAATGCCTTAAAGTTGCGCTTGCTCGCATTTTTAGTTTATTCCTGTTTGCTATTTCCCAACATTGCGTTAACAATGCTCCATCAGGTCTGACCTCTTGTGAGGTGAGTAAATATTTCTAATCAATCAATTGATTTAATTAATAATTATTTTCAGGAGTTGCTATGGGTCGTTCTTCAACAAAGGTAACACAGCAAAAGGAACGGGTTGCTATTGTCAGCGGGTTACGCATTCCTTTTGCGAAACAAGCAACTTTCTACCACGGTATTCCGGCTGTCGATTTAGGGAAATCTGTCGTCAGTGAGCTGGTCATCAGAAGCGGTTTGTCGCCTGAGAAGATCGACCAATTGGTTTTTGGGCAAGTTGTTCAAATGCCGGAAGCCCCCAATATTGCAAGAGAGATTGTCTTAGGCTCAGGCTTGAGTGTGAATACGGATGCCTATAGCGTTTCCCGTGCCTGCGCGACGAGTTTTCAGGCAATTGCGAATGTGGCTGAAAGTATTATGGCGGGCACTATCAATATAGGGATCGCCGGAGGCGCTGACTCATCATCTGTTTTGCCGATTGGAGTCACCAAAACACTGGCCCGCACTTTAGTTGATATGAACAAAGCCAAAAGCTTATCCCAACGGATAAGATTACTCAGTCGATTGAAGTTTCGTGATTTATTGCCGGTATCTCCTGCTGTAGCAGAATATTCAACGGGATTAAGGATGGGAGATACGGCGGAGCAGATGGCAAAAGCCTATCATATCAGCCGTGAAGATCAGGATGCATTGGCGCATCGTTCCCATATATTGGCTGCTAAGGCTTGGGAACAGGGGTTGTTGAATGATGAAATCGTATCGCCACATTTCCCGCCCTACCGCGAAACATTAGCAGAAGATAATAATGTTCGAAAAAATTCAGTTCTATCCTCTTATGCAAAATTACGCCCTGCCTTTGACCGCAGACATGGCACCGTCACGGCAGCGAATAGTACACCGCTGACTGATGGTGCAGCTGCTGTTATGTTGATGCGTGAGTCAGTTGCTAAAGCGTTAGGAATGACTCCATTAGGGTATCTACGTAGTTATGCGTTTTCTGCGATTGATGTCTGGCAGGATATGCTATTGGGACCGTCTTATGCGACACCACTGGCTCTGGATCGTGCAGGTATTACGTTGAATGAACTTACCCTCATTGATATGCATGAAGCATTTGCTGCCCAAACACTGACGAATTTAAAAATGTTTGCCAGTGAAAAATTTGCCCGCGAAAAATTGGGGCGTAGTCAGGCAATCGGTGAAGTGGATATGGATAAATTCAATGTATTGGGTGGCTCAATTGCCTATGGGCATCCGTTTGCTGCGACAGGGGCGAGAATGGTTACCCAGACGTTGAATGAATTGCGTCGCCGTGGTGGCGGGTTTGGGCTAACAACAGCCTGCGCCGCAGGTGGTTTGGGGACAGCAATGGTATTGGAGGTAGAATAATGGTTCAGGCTGAAAAAGAAACGGTTATGTCAACGACGCAACAAGATCAATCAGTGTTCAATTTTTCTGTCAGAGATGACAAGGTGGGAATTATCACCATTGATGTTCCCGGCGAGAAAGTGAACACGCTGAAAGCTGAATTTGTTGAACAGTTTTTAAGGGTGTTTGAGAAAGCCCAACAAACTTCCGGTCTGAAAGGATTGGTGATTATATCCGGTAAACCGGATACTTTCATTGCTGGTGCAGATATCAGCATGATAGCGGGCTGCCAAACTCAGGAAGAAGCGACAGAATTGGCTGAGAAAGGGCAAAAACTATTTGCACAGATTGCGAATTACCCTTTACCTGTTGTAGCCGCCATTCATGGGGCGTGTTTGGGGGGCGGACTGGAATTGGCACTGGCTTGCCATTCCCGTATTTGTTCTTTGGATGATAAAACGCGTCTGGGTCTGCCGGAAGTTCAGTTGGGTCTTCTGCCGGGGTCGGGAGGTACTCAGAGATTGCCACGCCTGATAGGTGTTACTGCTGCTTTGGACATCATACTGACGGGTCGTCAACTCAGGGCAAAGCAGGCACAACGACTGGGTGTTGTGGATGATGCCGTTCCCTTGGATATTCTGCTGGATGTTGCTGTGCAGTGTGTTAAAAAAGGCATTGCCAAGCGTAAGCCATTAGCATGGTCACAGCGTATGTTATCGAGCGCATTGGGCAGGCCCCTGCTATTCCATACGGTGCATAAAAAAACGCGGGCAAAAACTCACGGTCATTATCCGGCACCAGAAAAAATCATCAATGTGATCCGTACAGGCTTGGAAAAAGGATTAGATCGCGGTTTTCAGGCTGAGGCCAAAGCATTTGGTGAATTGGCTATGTCACCGGAATCCGCCGCATTGCGGAGCTTGTTTTTTGCTTCGACGACGCTAAAAAATGAAACCGGCTCTTCAGAACAGCCTGCCAGGATTACCAATGTGGGTATTTTGGGTGGTGGCTTGATGGGGGGAGGTATAGCCAACGTAACTATGACACGAGGCAATCTTCCTGTCCGTATTAAGGATATCAATGAGAAAGGTATCAATCAGGCACTGAAATATACTTGGGATCTCCTTTCTAAGCGGGTAAAACAGCGTCGTTTGAAATCAAGTGAACGATCTCGCCAGATGTCTTTATTGACTGGTACGACCGATTACAGCGGATTTAAGCAAGTTGATATTGTGGTTGAAGCTGTATTTGAGGATTTGGTATTAAAACGCAAGATGGTTTCCGAAATTGAAGGAAATACGAAATCTGAAACTATTTTCGCTTCCAATACCTCTTCGTTACCCATTCACAAGATTGCTGAAGTTGCCACTCGGCCAGAGCAGATTATCGGTCTCCACTATTTTAGTCCTGTCGATAAAATGCCGTTAGTGGAAGTTATTCCACATGCGGGCACAAGTGAAAAGACGATTGCAACGGCTGTGGCTTTGGCTAAGAAGCAGGGAAAAACAGCCATTGTTGTCGGAGATAAAGCTGGGTTTTACGTCAACCGGATCCTGACACCTTATATTAATGAGGCTGGTTATTGTTTAGTGGAAGGTGAACCGATTGAGCATATCGATAAGGCCTTGGTGGATTTCGGGTTTCCTATTGGCCCCATCAATTTGCTGGATGAAGTTGGCATAGATGTCGGTACCAAGATTATTCCTATTTTAGTGGAGCAGCTCGGAAGTAGATTCGCGGCTCCAGAGATGTTGGAATCTATTTTAAAAGATAATAGGAAAGGTAAGAAAAACGGTCGTGGTTTCTATTCGTATGCGAATAAAAAAGGCCTATTCAGGTCTTTTGGCAAAAAATCCAAAGAAGCGGATGCCTCTATTTATTCCTTATTAAAAATTAAACCAGTGGTCAAGATGTTACCTGCTGAGATTGCCCAGCGTTGCGTGATGCTTATGTTGAATGAGGCAGTTCGCTGTTTGGATGAAGGGATTATCAGAAGTCCTCGTGATGGTGATATTGGTGCTGTATTTGGCATCGGTTTTCCTCCATTTCTGGGAGGACCATTCCGTTATATTGATAAACTTGGCAGCGATAAAGTCGTAGAAATATTACGTCGTCTGGAATCGCAATATGGGGAAAGATTTTCTCCCTGCGATCAGTTAGTTCAGATGGCTGAACAGAAAAAGAAATTTTATGAATAACTGACGATTTTATTTGTAAAATTCTCTGTGCTCGTCGTACATCAAGATGCATTTATGTTCTCCCCGCGGCACTGGGAGAACATAAGCTGCTTCCTGCAATTTGAAGTTAATTGCGTATATACCTAATAGATCACAATATTGCCGTTATATTCTGTTGTCAGATTGTAACGGCTTTAATTTTTTATGATACTCTCGGTGGTCTTCGATAATATCTCATTAAAATCAAGTTATTATTCTTTTTTTTCAGGCTATGTGTCTTATTTAGGGCAGAATGCCTGTTAATCCTAATTGATATTTTTTCATCAAAAAACATCGCGATAATACTATTTAGCTATCATGATGAATAATTGAAAATCAATAGGTTACATAAATAATATCTGACTGTGTTTTATTGTATAGAGATAGTCCGTATATTGAAGCAGATATTGAGACCAGTTCTGAAATCAACTAAACGGTGAATTATGTATATTTTTATTATGCGTCACGGTGATGCTGCTGTAGATTCAATCAGTGATGCAACACGAGAGCTGACTCCCCGGGGATGGCAAGAATCACAGAAAATGGCTCATTGGCTTTCGCAACAATCGCCTGATATTGATTGTGTCTTAGTTAGTCCTTACATCCGCGCTGAGCAGACTTTAAAGGTTGTTCGTGAAAATCTGACATTATCTGATAGCGAACAAGTGTTAAATGAATTAATGCCATCGGGTGATGTCGCGCTGGTCGCCAGTTATTTACAAGTTTTGGCGACACAAGGGCATAAAGCTGTATTGGTGGTTTCCCATTTACCATTGGTTGGTTATCTGGTTTCTGAACTAGTCTCAGGACAAACTCCGCCAATGTTTGCTACCTCCAGCATTGCTTGTGTGGAACTGGATCACAAAACAGAGAAAGGCCGCCTGTTGTGGCAAACCTCTCCGGCACAGTTAGCGGCGAAAACCTAACTTCATACAGAAGATAAATTAACGCTGAATAAATTCATCCATCTCTACCAAAATAAGCAATGCAGCATTGCCTCCCCACTCCTTAGGAGCCTGATGGAAGGCGATAATATCAGGATGTTGGGCAAGCCATAATGGTGTTTGCTGCTTGAGGATATGTTTACCGTGACCATGCATGACACAGGCGCAATAGACATGTTCACGGCGACAGGCCGCAATTAAGGCTCCAATCTCTTGTTTGGCTTGTAATTGCGTTAAACCATGTAAATCGAGAAACAACTCAGGAGGATAATCTCCGCGCCGCAACTTCTTCAATTCATAATGATTGGCGCCGGCCCTGACATAGCGGGTTGGCCCTTCGGTATCGAGATTAGGTTGAAACTCATCAGAAAAGTAGTAACTGGCATCAACCTGCTCTTGCATCAGACGTTCAGGAGCGACATGGCTAATTTTTTTTCTTTTCGGAATGTGGGAAACCGTATCATGAACAATGCGCCGGGTTCCTGTAACCGACGTTCTGAATAGATTAATGTCTTCTTCGTTTAATAGATTTTTCTTCTTCATTACACGTTAATTCACTCACAAATTTTAGTAAGTGTACCTGATTTTTGTGATTTTTCTTAGCCGCTATCATCTTAAGTAACAAACTGTTCACAAAATGATTTGACAATCGGGTTTGGTTATAAAATAAATGTATATACAACTTGAAGATTGATACAAATAAGAAAATATAACAGGAAGATAATAATGTCGATTGAACTGAAAGATAGCGATGTTATTTGGCGTAACGCCAGACTTGCCACAATGAACCCTATCATTAAGCACATGGATGGCAAAAGTCATTATGGGATGTTGGAACAGCATGATCTTATTGTTCGGGATGAAAAGATCTTAGCCGTTTTGCCAACAGGTAGCATACCAACTCACCAGAGTGAAATTATCGATGTAAAACAGCGGTTAATCACCCCTGGTTTGATCGATTGTCATACGCACTTAGTTTTTGGTGGTAATCGTGCATCTGAATGGGAACAGCGTTTGAATGGCATTTCTTATGCAGAAATCAGTGCTAAAGGAGGAGGGATTAATGCCACTGTGAATGCCACTCGAAATAGTTCATCACAACAATTGGAAATTGCTGCCCAGAAGCGCCTCAATGCATTGATTGCTGAAGGGGTAACAACAGTTGAGATGAAATCAGGTTATGGGCTGGATCTGGAAAACGAAGAAAAACAGTTAAATGTCGTAAGGGCATTGGCACAGAAAAATCCTATCGAAATTAGTCCGACACTACTTTCTGCCCATGCTGTTCCACCTGAATATAAACATGACCCTGATGCTTATATTGATTTAGTTTGTGATTCTATCCTTCCCACGCTTTGGCAGAAACGGTTATTCGAATCCGTGGATGTGTTCTGTGAAACTGTCGGTTTTAATCTCAGCCAGGCTAAACGTCTGTTTGATGCAGCAAAACGTTTGGGAATTCCCGTAAAAGGCCATGTTGAACAACTTTCTAATTTGGGCGGAAGTGAACTGGTTGCTGAATATCGAGGCTTGTCAGTTGATCACATTGAGTATTTGGATGAAAAAGGAATTGAAGCTATCGGTCGTTCCGGAACCGTTGCGGTATTGCTGCCAGGGGCATTTTACTTCCTGAAAGAGACTCAACGGCCACCTGTTGCATTATTGCGCCAATATGGTGTGCCTATGGCAATTTCGACGGATTTTAATCCGGGGACCAGTCCTTTTACCTCTTTGCGCTTGATTATGAACATGGCCTGCGTCCAGTTTGGATTAACGCCAGAAGAAGCGTGGATGGGCGTGACAACCCATGCGGCCCGTGCATTGGGGAGAGCAGATAGTCACGGTCAATTAGCTGCTGGTTATATGGCGGATTTTATTGTCTGGGATGCCCATAACCCAGTTGATATTTTATATGAACTAGGACGCAATCCATTGGATTATCGTGTTTATCGCGGTGAAATTACGCGTCATGATCACTTAAATCGCGTTTGTGATAATGAATGATAAAAGGAAAAAACTATGAATTTATGGCATCCAACATCGGAAAACATTTGGCAGGGGCGTAATGATCTTGCAGAAGCGGATAATGCTTTGCGTCTATTCCAGACAATAAAACAACCAGCCAGTTTTTCCCCGGAAGAATTTCCTCAGCACATTGCATTATTAGGATTTGAGTGTGATGAAGGCGTTAAACTCAATCAAGGTCGTTCGGGAGCAAAATTAGGCCCTGAATATCTGCGTCAGTCATTGGCAAATCTGGCGAGTTATGAGGGGCATGATCGGCTGGTGGATTTAGGTAATATTCGCGCCAATCCTGAAAAGCTGAGTGAAGCGCAAGATGCTCTCAGTGATGTGGTATATGAATGCCAGCAGCATAATATGAAAACACTGATTTTTGGTGGGGGGCATGAAACGGCATTTGCTCATGGAATGGGGATTTATCGTGCATTTCCGACCCAGCGTATCGGTATCATCAATTTTGATGCGCATTTGGATTTGCGAAACTCACCGCAACCCACATCAGGAACCCCATTCCGGCAGCTTGCCCATTATTGTCAGCAACACCAGCGACCATTTAATTATACCTGCGTTGGGGCGAGTCTGGCATCGAATACACAAGCATTATTGGACGAAGCCAATCATCTTGATGTCACAATCATTTGGGATACACACTGTGTCGAACACATGCTGGATAAAGTCCAGCAGCAACTACAAGACATCATTAATCAAGTTGATATCATTTACATGACTATCGATCTGGACGTACTGCCAATTTGGCAAATGCCGGCAGTTTCTGCTCCTGCTGCGTTAGGGGTTCCATTAGAACGTTTGTTGCCGTTAGTTCAACTCATCTGTCAGAGCAAAAAATTGCAGGCTGTGGATTTAGTCGAACTCAATCCTTTGTATGACATTCAAGGAATGGGAGGCAAAGCGGCAGCCCGGCTGGCTTGGCAATTGGTGCATTGGTGGAATAGATAACAGTGGCACGGATAAAAAGTAAGAAGGAATTGATAGTGAAAGCTGATTTAGCCGATACCTTTGTCAAACCTGTGCCTTTATATGCGAAAGTCAAACAAGCGATCATTGAGAAAATCTATACAGGGGAATGGAAACCCCATGATCGGGTTCCTTCAGAAGCGGAATTAGTTAAGCAATTTAATTGTAGTCGGATGACGGCTAACAGAGCGCTGCGGGAGCTGACAGCCGAAGGATTTTTATTCCGTTTACAAGGCGTCGGTTCGTTTGTTTCTGAACCAAAAGGGCAGTCTGCTTTGTTTGAGATCCACAGTATTGCGGATGAAATTACTTCGCGTGATCATCGGCATAACTGTAAAGTGCTTAAATTGTCTGAAGTGAATGCCAATATGACTCAGGCGGCAGAATTTAATATTGCGATAGATACCCCTATCTACCATTCCATTATTGTGCATTATGAAAATGATGTGCCTGTCCAAATTGAAGATCGCTATGTTAATGCTCAGGCTGCACCGGAATATCTGAGACAAGATTTCAGCCGGCAAACGGCTCATGATTACTTATCACAAGTCGCGCCTTTGACCGAAGGGGAGCATATCGTTGAAGCGGTTGCAGGGGATGCCCGTTCTTGCCGATTACTGCAAATTGAGGAGAATACGCCTTGTTTGTTAATCAGCCGCCGAACTTGGTCGAAAGAGTATATTGTTTCGAGTGCTAAGTTACTGTTTCCCGGACATCGATATAAATTAAAAGGGCACTTTAGTTCATAATTTGTTCTCAGCTTGTTCATATTGGTGTAAAAAACCTCTTTTTCCTTTTGTCGGGACGAAGAGGTTTCTCATAATTGTTGTAACGATAATGTAAATTTAATGTGATATAAAACACAAAACCAGCAAAAATATTCCTCTCTCTATCACAGAATTAATGAGTGCTATCTCATTGATTTTGGTCATAAATGATAATGAATTCCATGTTATTAACTTTATCAATGTCACATTTTTTTCTATTGAATCTACATGTATATACAACTATACAATTAACAAAATTGATAAATATGAAATAGGAAAAAACCGTGACGACGCAAAATAATAAATTCAGCAACGCAATCATTCGGGCCCCCAGAGGAAGACAACTCACAGCAAAAAGTTGGCTGACAGAAGCACCACTTCGTATGCTTATGAATAACCTTGATCCTGATGTGGCTGAAAATCCCGGTGAACTGGTGGTTTATGGCGGTATTGGTCGTGCAGCCAGAAATTGGGCATGTTACGAAAAGATCGTTGATGCTTTGAAAAATCTGGAGAATGACGAAACGCTGCTGGTACAGTCGGGTAAACCTGTCGGTGTGTTTAAAACACATGAAAACGCACCGCGTGTATTAATTGCCAACTCGAATCTGGTTCCACATTGGGCGACATGGGAACATTTTAACGAGCTGGATGCCAAAGGTCTGGCAATGTATGGTCAGATGACGGCAGGAAGCTGGATATATATCGGTAGTCAAGGCATTGTTCAGGGCACTTACGAAACCTTCGTGGAAGCGGGTCGTCAGCATTACAACGGTAACCTGACCGGACGCTGGGTACTGACTGCGGGTCTGGGCGGCATGGGGGGCGCACAGCCATTGGCTGCAACGTTGGCTGGTACTTCTTCACTGACCATAGAATGCCAGCAAAGTCGCATTGATTTTCGCCTCCGTACCAAATACGTGGATGAACAGGCCGTTGATTTGGATGATGCTTTGGCACGTATGGAACGCTACGCCCGGGAAGGTAAGGCAGTATCAGTAGCATTGTGCGGCAATGCAGCAGAGATTTTACCTGAGTTGGTACGTCGTGGCGTTCGTCCTGATATGGTGACAGATCAAACCAGCGCCCATGATCCATTACATGGTTATTTGCCAGCAGGCTGGACATGGGAAGAATATTGCCGCCGTGCTGAGACTGAACCTGAAATCGTGATTCAGGCAGCGAAAGCTTCAATGGCTGCGCATGTTGAAGCCATGTTAGCTTTCCAGAAACAGGGCATACCTACTTTCGATTATGGTAATAACATTCGTCAAATGGCGAAAGAGTCGGGTGTTGAACATGCCTTTGATTTCCCGGGATTTGTTCCTGCTTACATTCGTCCCCTGTTTTGTCGTGGCATCGGGCCTTTCCGTTGGGCGGCACTCTCCGGTGATCCTGAAGATATTTATAAAACCGATGCTAAAGTCAAAGAGCTACTGCCAGATGATGCCCATTTACACCGTTGGTTGGATATGGCGAGAGAACGCATTAGCTTTCAGGGATTGCCTGCGCGTATTTGCTGGGTGGGATTAGGTGATCGCGCAAAACTGGGGTTGGCATTTAATGAAATGGTACGCAGTGGAGAACTGTCTACTCCAATCGTGATTGGTCGTGACCATCTGGATTCAGGGTCTGTCGCCAGTCCTAACCGCGAAACCGAATCCATGCAGGATGGTTCCGATGCCGTTTCTGACTGGCCGTTACTGAATGCCTTACTGAATACCGCCAGTGGTGCGACATGGGTTTCCCTGCATCATGGTGGCGGCGTTGGCATGGGATTTTCACAGCATTCCGGCATGGTGATTGTCTGCGATGGTACTGATGAAGCTGCGGAACGAATTGCCCGTGTTTTGCATAATGATCCCGCGACGGGTGTTATGCGCCATGCTGATGCTGGTTATGAGCTGGCTATCCAGTGTGCGAAAGAGCAGGGACTTAACCTGCCAATGATTGATGCAAAGTAAGGAGCGTTATTAATATGAAAAACATTATTATTCAGCCCGGAAAAATGACGCTTGAAGAATTGCGCCATATTTATCAGCATCCTGTTCACATTCGTTTAGACGAGCAATGCTTCCCTGCCATTGAAAGCAGCGTCGCTTGTGTGAATCGCATCATCAGCGAAAACAGAATCGCTTATGGTATTAACACCGGTTTTGGTTTGCTGGCGAATACCCGCATTGCAGAGCAAGATCTGGAAGAATTACAGCGTTCTATTGTTTTGTCACACGCTGCGGGTGTGGGGCAGCCTTTGTCGGATGATATCGTCCGATTGATTATGGTATTGAAGATCAACAGCCTTGCCCGGGGTTATTCTGGTATCCGACTGGAAGTCATTCAGGAATTGGTGGCTTTGGTTAACGCTGAAGTTTATCCCTGGATTCCAAGTAAAGGCTCGGTCGGGGCTTCTGGGGATCTGGCGCCGTTGGCGCACATGAGCCTGTTATTGTTAGGTGAAGGCAAAGCCCGCTATCGTGGTGAATGGCTGCCGGCAAAAGAGGCTCTGGAAAAAGCGGGACTCAAGCCGATCAGTCTGGTGGCAAAAGAAGGACTGGCATTGCTTAATGGCACACAAACTTCAACCGCTTTTGCGTTGAAAGGACTTTTTGCCGCAGAAGACTTGCTCGCATCAGCCATTATTTGTGGCGCATTGTCGGTTGAAGCCGCGCTGGGCTCCCGCAAGCCGTTTGATGCGCGTATCCATGATGCGCGTGGTCAGAAAGGCCAAATTGATGTGGCAATCCTTTATCGTCTGGTATTGGAAGAACAGAGTGGTATTTCTGGATCCCACGAAAACTGTTCAAAAGTTCAAGATCCTTATTCATTGCGCTGTCAGCCACAAGTGATGGGTGCTTGCTTAACCCAGATCCGCCACGCGGCTGGTGTGATCATGGTTGAAGCCAATGCTGTCTCCGATAATCCGCTGGTATTTACTGAAGAAGATGAAGTGATTTCTGGTGGTAATTTCCATGCAGAACCTGTTGCCATGGCATCGGATAATCTGGCTATCGCGTTGGCAGAAATTGGTTCATTATCAGAACGTCGCATTGCTTTGCTGATGGATAGCAATATGTCCCAGTTGCCGCCATTCTTGGTCGAAAACAGCGGTGTAAACTCCGGTTTTATGATTGCACAGGTGACTGCGGCAGCGCTGGCAAGCGAAAACAAAGCGCTGTCACATCCTTCCAGCGTTGATAGTTTGCCAACTTCCGCCAATCAGGAAGATCACGTTTCGATGGCACCCGCTGCGGGGCGTCGTTTATGGGAAATGGCGGATAACGTACGGGGAATTTTAGCGATTGAGTGGTTAACGGCTTGTCAGGGCATGGATTTTCGTCACGGCTTGCGGAGTAGCCCTATACTGGAAAAAGCGCGTCATATTCTGCGTAATAAAGTTGCACATTACGATAAAGATCGCTTTTTTGCCCCGGATATCGATGAAGCCATTCAACTGTTGGCTGAACAGCAACTTTCTGCATTGCTGCCTGCTGGGAAAATTTTAGAAAACTAAAGCACCGACACATCGTTTTAGGCCGGGATAAAAACCGGCCTTATCGTAGTATTTATCTTTCCCAATCTAATAATAAAAGACACAAGGATAAATCATGCAAGACACTTCACAACTTAAGCGAGGCTTAAGCGTTCGCCACATTCGATTTATGGCACTGGGCTCGGCAATTGGCACAGGGCTTTTCTATGGTTCAGCGGGAGCCATAAAAGCAGCAGGGCCTGCGGTATTACTGGCTTATGCGATTGGTGGTGCTGCGGTTTTCATGGTCATGCGGGCATTGGGGGAAATGGCAGTTCATCGTTCAGCGCCGGGATCTTTCTCCTATTATGCGACCCATTATTTAGGGCCATTGGCAGGTTTTCTGACCGGATGGACTTATGTTTTTGAAATGCTGATTGTTTGTCTTGCCGACGTCACTGCATTTGGCATTTATATGAAACTTTGGTTTCCCCATGTCGAGCAGTGGATTTGGGTACTTGGTATCGTCTTTTTCATTGGGGCGATAAATCTGTGTAATGTGAAAGTATTTGGTGAAATGGAATTCTGGCTTTCTATCATCAAAGTTGCGGCGATTATTTTCATGATTGTCGGTGGTTTTGCCCTTATGATGTATGGCTTCGGTCAAGAAGCAGGACACGTTACCGGTCTATCAAATTTATGGGAACATGGCGGATTCATGCCAAACGGCATGGCGGGAGTTATCGCCTCATTTACGGTCGTTATGTTCGCATTTGGCGGTATTGAAGTTATCGGTATTACCGCCAGTGAAGCGAAAAATCCGGAAAAATCCATCCCACGGGCAATTAATGCGGTTCCATTCCGTATTTTGCTGTTTTATGTCCTGACTCTGTTTGTTTTGATGTGCATCTATCCGTGGAATCAAATAGGACAAAATGGCAGTCCGTTCGTTCAGATATTCTCCAGTCTGGGCATTGATTCAGCGGCGAATATTTTGAATATCGTTGTGATTACGGCTGCAATTTCCGCGATCAACAGTGATATCTTTGGTGCCGGACGCATGATGTACGGGATGGCGCAGGAAAAACAGGCTCCCGCTTCTTTCACGCAACTCACGAAAAATGGTGTGCCGTGGGTTACAGTATTGGTGATGTCAGGGATCTTATTACTGGGTGTCGTTTTGAATTATTTTCTGCCGGAAAAAATCTTCATCATCATTGCTTCTATTGCAACCTTTGCAACCGTCTGGGTATGGCTGATGATTTTGCTGTCACAATATATGATGCGTCGTAAGATGCCGGCAGAAGAAGCGAAACAGCTTAAATTCCCTGTTCCTTTCTGGCCTGTGGCACCCGTACTGACCATTGCATTTATGGCATTCGTGATTGGTGTATTGGGATATTTCCCCGGTACCCGAATTGCATTGTACGTTGGAATTGTATGGATAGCCTTGCTGACAATCAGCTATTACCTATGGGTGAAAAAAACAGGTAATAGCTAGCCACCTCACTACCACCCTATCTATATAGGGTGGTTTTTGCCTTCCCGAATACATTTTATTTTCAGTGGCGTTATCTTCCCTTGAAAGATCTTTTTCTTAATACAATGTCTTATAAATATATTTTGTAAATACCATTTTATCCTAAGACAATTCCTGTGCTAAGAAAGCTGATTTGTGTTCGGGATCATGGCAAACTAACGAGTTGATATATCTTTTTTGTTGTTTGGAGGTGTTTTTTGGATAAGATCTTAGTCGATGAGGCTGTTGCAGAGCTGCGTACCATTTTAGATATGTTGCGTTGGTCTACCAGCCGTTTTAGCGAATCGGATATCTATTGTGGACATACTACATGTAATCCGTGGGATGAGGCTTTGCAATTAGTTCTTCCCTCATTGCATTTGCCTATGGATGTCCCTGATTCAATGATGGCTTCACGTCTGACATTAACAGAGCGTCAGCGCATTGTGGAACTTGTTTTGCGTCGTATTTATGAACGTGTTCCTGTTGCTTATTTGATAAATAAAGCTTGGTTCTGTGGTCATGAATTTTATGTCGATGAGCGGGTTTTGATTCCACGCTCATTGGTTAGAGATGTGATTGAAAACCGCTTTGAAGGACTTATCTCACGTCAGCCATCGGCCATTTTGGATCTTTGTACAGGAAGCGGTTGTATTGCAATTGCCTGTGCCCATGCCTTCCCGGAAGCCGAAGTTGATGCTGTTGATATTTCTCCTGATGCGTTGGCAGTTGCAGAAATAAATATAGAGAATCATAAGCTTTCTCACCGTGTAATCCCGATTCGTTCAGATATGTTTCATGATATACCATCGGTGAAATATGACATTATTGTCACTAATCCTCCTTACGTCGATGAAGAAGATATGAGTGATTTTCCCCGGGAATACGATCATGAACCTGAATTAGCCATGGCTGCAGGTGTTGACGGGTTGGATTTGGTTCGTCGTATTCTGGCAACTGCCCCGGATTTCCTTGCGGAAGATGGAATACTGGTATGTGAAGTGGGTAATAGTATGGTGCACCTGATTGAGCAATACCCTGACGTACCATTTAAATGGCTGACATTCGAACATGATTATGGTGATGGTGTTTTCGTGCTGAGTCGCCGGCAGCTTGTTGAACATCAGGAATATTTCCAACAATTCAAAGACTGATATTTTTTCACATCACTCAATGGTTAAAACAGATACTTAATGGCATTAAAGTCAAATAAAATTGCTGAAATAAGATAGGTTTTAATCATTGAGTGAGTTATTGTTGTTCGATCTCATTTTTAACGCATAAATAATGATGGCAGGGTAGGAATGGCAGGAAATAGTATTGGGCAGTTCTTTCGTGTCACTACATTTGGTGAATCTCACGGAATCGCATTGGGATGTATTGTTGATGGCGTGCCACCGGGTATTGCGATAACAGAAACTGATTTACAAATCGATTTGGACAGGCGTCGCCCGGGAACATCCCGTTATACCACACAACGCCGTGAGCCAGATCAAGTTCGCATTCTTTCCGGTGTTTTTGATGGAGTAACGACAGGTACCAGCATTGGCCTGATGATTGAAAACACCGACCAGCGTTCACAAGATTACAGTGCGATTAAAGATGTTTTCCGCCCGGGACATGCTGACTATACCTATGAACAAAAATATGGACTGCGTGATTACCGTGGCGGCGGACGTTCATCTGCCCGTGAGACTGCCATGCGCGTTGCGGCTGGGGCAATTGCCAAAAAATACCTGTTTGAAAAACACGGCATCCTCATTCGTGCCTGCCTGACCCAGATGGGGGATATTCACTGCGAGCTGAACAATTGGGATCTCGTTGAACAAAATCCGTTTTTCTGCCCAGATGAAAGTAAACTGACTCAACTTGATGAATTGCTGCGTTCCCTAAAAAAAGAAGGGGATTCCATCGGTGCAAAAGTCACTGTGATTGCCGAAAATGTCCCCGCAGGATTGGGAGAACCCGTATTTGATCGTTTGGATGCAGATATCGCTCATGCCCTGATGAGTATTAACGCGGTGAAAGGTGTTGAAATCGGTGATGGTTTCGGTGTCGTTAACTTACAGGGCAGCGAAAACCGTGATGAAATCACAACCCAAGGATTCAGCAGTAACCATGCTGGTGGTATTCTGGGCGGGATTAGCAGCAGCCAGCCGATTGTTGCGCATATCGCCCTGAAACCGACATCCAGCATTATGGTATCCGGCAAAACAATTAATCGACAAGGTGAAGAAGTGGATATGGTGACTCGCGGTCGGCATGATCCTTGCGTTGGCATCCGTGCAGTACCCATTGCAGAAGCGATGATGGCGATTGTATTGATGGATCACTTACTGCGTCAGCGGGCGCAATGCGCTGATGTGACATCGCCACTATTACGTTGGTAAATACTGGTACGTTGGTAAATACTGGTACGTTGGTAAACACGCTGGTAAATCAGGAGTACTCCTGACATAAGCTCTGGTCGATGCCGAAAGACATCATGATAATAGATAATCTGTATTCTGGTGAAATGAATAATGGAATGGTCATTCTTAGGTCCGGAAATTTACGGAATTCTTTTTTTGGTTGCAATGGTTGCGGGTTTTATCGATTCTATCGCTGGTGGCGGGGGATTATTGACCATTCCCGCTCTATTATCGGCGGGTGTTTCTCCTGTTCAGGCACTGGCAACAAGTAAACTACAGGCAGCGGGAAGTTCGTTTTCTGCCAGCCTTTACTTTATCCGCCGCGGAGTGGTGGATTGGCGCTCTCAGCGTTTTGCGATTGTTATGACACTGATTGGTGCCATGTTGGGTGCTTTGCTGGTTCAATTTGTCTCTCCTGATTTTCTGCGTTATTTATTGCCGATACTGGTGATGATCATCGGTCTTTATTTTCTATTGGTCCCCAATATCGGAGCTGAAGATCGGCAACGTCGCCTCGGCCCTCTTGCATTCGGTTGTTTTGCTGGGTGTGGGATCGGTTTTTACGATGGCGTGTTTGGGCCGGGAGCCGGTTCTTTCTTCGCTCTGTCTTATGTCATGCTTTGTGGCTACAATTTGGCAAAAGCCACTGCTCATGCCAAAATATTGAATTTTGCCTCCAATATCGGTGCGCTGGGGTTCTTTATCCTGGGCGGGCAGGTTTTATGGTTGGTAGGTTTTGTGATGCTGATAGGGCAAATTATTGGTGCGCGGCTCGGTGCTGGTTTAGTTCTGAGCAGAGGACAAAAATTGATCCGCCCAATGCTGGTCACGATTTCTTTTTTGATGAGCATCAAACTTCTCTATGAACATCATGGAGATACTATCCGTTCTTGGTTGGCGTTTTATTTTTGATTTTAGGAACCTGCATTAATACATGACTGCACATCATTATCATCAACTGATTGAAATTTTTGATAATTGCTTTAGCGATGACTGTAACACCCGTTTAATAAAAGGTGATGATGAGCCGATTTATCTGCCCGCAGATAATGACGTGAGCTATAACCGAATTGTATTTGCCCACGGTTTCTATGCCAGTGGGTTGCATGAAATTTCGCATTGGTGCATTGCGGGTAAAGAGCGCCGTAAACGGGTTGATTTTGGTTACTGGTACTGTCCTGACGGGCGTGATGCTCAAACACAAGGTGAGTTTGAAAAAGTGGAAATCAAGCCGCAGTCGTTGGAATGGTTATTCTGTGTTGCAGCCGATTTTCCCTTCAACGTCAGTTGTGACAATCTCGAAGGCGACTTTGAGCCGGATCGTCTTGCTTTTCATCGCAAAGTGCATGAGCAAGTTATGCAATATCTTGAAAATGGAATCCCTACGCGCGCAGCGCGCTTTATTCAGGGACTGCAATCGTTTTACAATACGCCCCCACTAAAAGCAGAACATTTTCCTTACCCGGAAGATCCTTTTGCTAATTGAAATAGATTTTGAGGAAAAATAATGCTCGCAGAGTTTGAAACACGCATTCTGGCGCAAATTGATGACATGGTTGAACATGCCAGTGATGATGAATTATTTGCTGGTGGATATCTCCGCGGGCATCTGACATTGGCTGTTGCTGAGCTGGAACAAGAAGGTGCTAATACTGCCGAACAGCTTCACCAGCGTGTTGAAGAGAGCGTTCATAAAGCAATCAAGGCAGGAGAGTTGACTCCGCCGGATCAGGTACTGGTTTTGGCAACTTGGCAAAAATTGCTGGACAGCGCGAAATCTTAATCAAATAATGCAAAAGACTCGCTTAGGGCTATTTATATAGCCCTTTTTTCTTGTCTTGAATAGAGCTATCACATTTTCACAATTACAAAAAAATACTTAGAATAAATAGTGAGAATTCTAATTTCATTGATTTTTTTATAGTGATATGAAGTACAGTGATGTGGCTTTAGAATTGAGTCGAAATATACTTTTGGTGAGGCGTGATTTAATCATATTATTAGTTGAACTCCTGATGATTTAAATAAGTAGTGATGTTAAAGTCTGAATAACAATGCGGTGGAAAAGAAGAGGTTTTATCTAATTAGGTAACTAATATATGTAAATAGTCGACTAATTAGCCAGGGGAGAGATTATAAGTAAATTAGTAAGGAGAGTAGGGTATTAACAGAATAGATAAACTCATTTTGATAAGTTTAAACTGAAAAAGGATACTTCAGGAGAACCTCTATGAAACCGGAAAGCAGCTTTTCTCAAAATAATTATAGATATCATACTGAAAATAATAAAATAAACTTGTTATCGAAGTCGATAAATTTTGATTACTTAAACTTTTTTGGGAGAAAAACAATGAATACAATATTAGAGAAAAGAGTTGAAAACCTGGAATCAGATGTTACACAAATAAAAACAGATATTGCGGTCATAAAATCAAACTATGCGACAAAAGCAGATGTTGAGGCTATTCATACGTTGATTCACAAAGAAATATCTTCTGTACGTGGCGATGTGTCGTTGTTGAGCCATGAAATGATATCTGTACGTAGTGATATATCATCAATGAAGGGTGATATATTATCATTGAAGGGGGATGTATCATCATTGAAGAGTGATATATCATCAATGAAGGGTGATATATTATCATTGAAGGAGGATGTATCATCATTGAAGAGTGGAATGGCATCTATCAGTAAGGAGTTATCCGATAAAGTCGTTTCTCAAACAAAATGGATGGTGACAATAATGTTTGGTGTTTCTGGTGTGATTATTGCTTCCATGAGATTTATGCTTTGAGTCTTCAATGGAGCAAGTAAAAGCATTAAGATCTTTTTATTTTAATAAAAGAATTAAAATGGAGTAGTTATTAAGGTAAATTATGCTTTCTATTCAATTAACACAAAAATCAGATGCTAACCTGTTACCAGCAGTAGAACATTCCGCCGCGCAATTATTTCTATTTATACCTGAATTAGCTTGGATAGCGGGTGCTCATGTGCAAACCGAGCAGCAACATCTGGATTATATCTCGCAAGGTAATAGCTGGGTTGCCCTTAGCGAAGACTCTCAGCCCATTGGTTTTATTTTAGTTAAGCCACTGGACGATGCGCTACATATTATGGAACTTTCAGTACATGAAGATTGGCAGAGGAGGGGTATAGGCAAGGCATTGATTGAAAAAGTCATTCAAGTTGCGGAGCAACGTCATCTTAAAGCAGTTACATTGACAACATTTCGTCAGGTTAACTGGAATGCTCCTTTTTATCACCGATTGGGATTTAATATCTTAGACTCTCAGCAGATTACTGAAGGATTGCAGCAAATTTTAAAAAATGAAATTGATTATGGATTTGCGGAAGAGCAGCGCTGCGCAATGAAACGTCTAATTATTGAACCCGGACATTGAATCTGAGGTATTTAATTTGAGGTATTTAATTTGAGGTATTGAATTTGGGGTATTGTGCTGATCTATGACAATGGAAACTCTGGAATTTGCATCAGGCATGAAGTTTTCTACCTGATGCGTTTCTATATTTAATGCAGAAGAATAAATTGTTTTAAGATTTTTCAGTTCTAACGGCCTTGCCGCGTAACAGTTTTCTCACCCAAAAGCGATTTGGATGTAAAGCGGCTAATGTTTCATCATCAAGTGGTAATGCTTCCCCAAAAATCTGACTCGCCAATAATTCAGCACTCAAAGGTGCGGAGCATAAACCACGTGAACCTAACGCCCCCAAAACAAATAAATCAGGGTAACAAGGGGATTCTTCAATAGCCTCATCAGTATTTATCTTTTGGGGCAAATCGGCATATTTCTTCATAATCTCGCTGAGAATTGGAGCGTTTCCGACCATCGGCATATGATCCCGAATAGCACATCGTATACCCTGACGGGATTTTTCTTCCGAAATATCAACTTCCTGTACCCAATCGACATCAGGAAAACATCTCAACAGACGCTCACGGTTTTCTTGTTGCTCGGCAGGAGAGTATTTTGTATCCAGTTGTTGGCGTTGATAACTGGCGCCGATACAGTGGTATTGATTATTGGGATTAACGGGTGTCATGTAGCCATCGTAACACAGAACATTTTTCAGTTGGCTGAGTTTGTTTGTGGTTGGAATATGGCTTACCTGGCCGCGTACAGCG
Organism: Xenorhabdus littoralis; assembly: GCF_033949345.1. NCBI lineage: Bacteria > Pseudomonadati > Pseudomonadota > Gammaproteobacteria > Enterobacterales > Morganellaceae > Xenorhabdus > Xenorhabdus littoralis. The sequence goes on along the minus strand of NZ_VCDP01000034.1, from coordinate 102,632 downwards.
GTGACTGGCAATTTCTTAGTTTGTTCAAATTGCGTTAAACAATGACCATTGGCAATAATAACAACGTTATGGTTTTTGTGTTGTAGGTTTTCTTGATGTTCAATCTGTAACTGCCAGCCATTTTCACCTTGAATTAGCTGCGTGACTTTATGATTGAAATAGACTTGCATTCCACGCTGTTCAGCAAGTTCAATGGCTGTCTGAGTTAATTGTGCAGGGTATAACCATCCTCCTTGTGGGTAGTGAATACCATGATAATTTACGTCCAATCCACTCACCTGACTCAATTGTTGTCTATCCATGCCAAGCGCAACTTCTTCCGGCCAGAATGTTTGAAGCATCTTGTCAATTTTTCTGCCGCTTTTTTCATCGTAAGCGAGCTGGCTGACTCCACTCCATTGATGGTCAAACAATACATTTTCATTCAGCAATTGATCATACTGGCGACGGGCAAAAGTAAATGCGGATGTGAAGAATCGTTCTAATGGATTGTTTTGACCATTCAGCAAGGGATAAAGAGCACCTTGTTGATTGCCCGATGCATTCTGAGCGGCTTTTTCGTCCTGACAATACAACGTGACTTTTGCACCACGGCGCCATAACGCAAATGCGGTCAGTGCACTGGCAATACCACCACCGATGATGGCTATATCATTGGTATCGGACGCTGTTTGTCGGGCAAACCATGGCGTGTGAGATGAAGAGGAAACAGGACTGGCTGATGGAGATAAAATACCTGTCAGCATTTCCCTTTTGCGTCCGAACCCTTTAATTTTTGAAACCGTAAAGCCAGCTTCCTGTAATCCTCTACGGACTATACCGGCAGATGTAAAGGTCGCAAATGTACCTTCAGGGCGACAGAATTTCGCCATTGCAGCGAACAACTGTTCGCTCCACATTTGTGGATTTTTAGATGGGGCAAAACCATCTAAAAACCAAGCATCAATTTTTCCAGTCAGGCTTGACGTTATCTTCGGTAATAGATCATTTACATCTCCAAACCAAAGATCCAGTGTGATTGCGCCATTATCAAGAATTAGCCTATGGCAGCCAGCCAGAGGTGAAGGCCATTGCTGACATAATTGCTCAGAAAACGCCTGAAGTTCAGGCCAACGTTGGTGTGCAGTTTTCAGGTCTGCTGGTTTTAATGGATATTTTTCAAAACTGATGTAATGGAGTCGTTTTAACGATGCCTCAGGATATTTTTTTCTGAAAAGAAAAAAGGATTGCCAAAGAGTCAGGAAATTCAAACCAGTACCAAAACCGGTTTCTGCAATAACGCAATCTGAACGGCTATGCGTGCTAAAACGTTGCGGGAAATTATTACCTTTCAAAAATACATATAGAGTTTCTTCCAAGCCATCTTGATTTGAAAAATAAACATCATCAAACTGCTCTGAAATGGGAGTGCCCTGTTCATTCCAGCTTAGGGTAGCACTGCTGATAGCACTGTTTTTCACAATAATGCCTGTACTGTTGATGAGAATAATATGGAGATTTTAACGGTCTTCATTTGGTTGCACCACCCACGAAAAAGCTTCTGAGGGGAGTTCAGGTCAATTTATTCGTAAATTTTTAACCTGATCGGACTTGTTCGGCGTACAAGTGTACGCTAAAGTGCGGGGGAAAAAGTCCCGCAGGTAAACATATTGATGAGGTAAGCAATGAAACGTGCAGTGATCACTGGTCTGGGTATTATTTCCAGTATTGGTAATAACCAGAAAGAGGTGTTGGAATCTCTGAAAGAAGGCCGTTCCGGGATAACTTTCTCAGAAAAATTTAAAGAAATGGGAATGCGTAGCCACGTTTGGGGCGACGTAAAGCTGGACATATCTGGTTTGATCGACCGCAAAATCCAACGTTTTATGAGTGACGCATCTATTTATGCTTATCTGGCAATGGATGAGGCGATTAAAGATTCAGGCCTCACTGATGAACAAGTTTCTAATTTTCGGAGTGGGCTAGTTGTTGGTTCAGGAGGCGGTTCTCCATATAACCAAGTTGCGGGTTCAGATGGAATGCGTTCCCGTGGGTTGCGTGGCGTCGGGCCTTATATGGTTACGCGTGCGATGGCTTCTGGTGTATCAGCTTGCTTAGCAACACCTTTTAAAATAAAAGGCGTCAACTATTCCATCAGTTCTGCTTGCTCAACTTCAGCACACTGTATCGGCCATGCTGTTGAGTTAATCCAACTCGGTAAGCAGGATGTTATTTTTGCAGGTGGTGGCGAAGAATTAAGTTGGGAAATGGCTTGTGAATTCGATGCAATGGGAGCACTTTCCACTAAATATAATGAAACACCAGAACGCGCTTCCCGTACTTATGATCAAAATCGCGATGGTTTCGTGATTGCTGGTGGTGGCGGTATTGTCGTTGTTGAAGAGTTAGAACACGCACTGGCTCGTGGCGCACATATTTATGCTGAAATCATTGGTTATGGCGCAAATTCAGATGGCGCAGATATGGTAGCGCCTTCAGGGGAAGGTGCTGTGCGCTGTATGAAGATGGCGTTAGAGAGTATTGAAGGTGATGTGGATTACATCAATACCCACGGAACGTCAACACCAATTGGTGACTTGAAAGAATTGGAAGCCATCAGAGAAGTTTTCGGTGACAATACACCTGCTATTTCTGCCACTAAAGCAATGACCGGGCATTCATTGGGCGCAGCCGGTGCTCATGAAGCGATTTACAGCTTGCTGATGTTGGAACATGGCATTATTGCTCCAAGTATCAATATTGAAGATTTAGATGAAAAAGCGTTGGGTATGAATATTATCACTGAACCTACCGAACGCGAGCTAAGAACAGTCATGTCCAATAGCTTCGGGTTCGGCGGTACAAATGCATCCCTGGTGATGCGCAAATATTCAGACTGATTTTTTATACTGCAAGCCAATTCACTTATTAAGTGGATTGGTTTTTATTTTTATTTTGTTAAGTCAAAAGATTTTGCTAGTTCATGATATTGAAGCACTTGCTTTTTTACATAGTCATCCAATTCCTTTCCTGTCATGTTGAATTCAAACAATCCTCGCATTTCACGCTGTTTTTTGAATATGTCTGTCCTTTGTAATTTATTAAATGTATCTACCCACCATTGGTATTGCTCATTAGAGACGTTTGGTCCCATATATAAACCGCGAATGACTGGCCAAACGAGGTTATAACCCTGCTCTTTTGCAGTTGGGATATTAGCTAAATTTCCACCTAGACGTTTTTCGGAATAGATAGCAAGAATTCTAATTTTACCATTAGTAATATAGGGGAAAGTTTCACTTAGTTCCCAAGATACTGCCTGAACATGATTATTTAGCAGCGCTATAATCGGTTCACCGCCCCCTTCAAACGCAACATAACGTATTTTTTGTGGCTTAATTCCTACTTCTCTGGCTAGTAGTGCTGTTTTCATCCAATCCTGACTACCAATGGATGCACTGGCACCGAATACTATGCTTTCAGGATTTTTCTTGAATGCATCCATTAAGTCTTTTAGTGTCTTATAAGGTGAATCAGCACGTACGGCAATCATGCCATAATCTGTTCCTACACTAGCTAGCCAACGTACATCATTTACGCCATAACGACCAAATTTTCCTTGAGCAAGATTTAACAGAGATCCTCCTGAAAATGCAACAATAGTGCCGGGTTCAGCAGGTCGTAGAGCAATTATGGTATTATAGGTGGCAGCACCAATTCCTCCTGGCATGAAAGTTACACTCATTGGAGAATTAATTGCTTTAGTATCCAATAAGGTAACTTGAACTAATTTACAGGTTAAATCAAATCCACCGCTAGGTCTTGCTGGGGCAATACACTCCGTTTTTTCAGGAAAATAGGCATCTGAAATATTGGTAAAAAAAAGTAAAGTTGCAGCGGTTAGAGTTTTGATCGATTTCATTTTATTTTTCTCATGGCACCAGTAAAAAATTGTTCAGACAATCTTCTGGGATATACTATTAATAACTGTGAAATCTTTCATTTACCTTTCATTGGCTTAAAAAAATATCTAGATGTGATCTGGATCTACTAAATTTAATAATGTTTGGTATTATATTTTAAAAAATAATTTTTGTTCTATTGATAGTTTACTCTTTGTGAATATAGGATTATTAAATTATTTTTTAATTTAATAATTGTCATTTAAAAAATATTATTAATAATTAATAAGAGTAATAAAATGCATATGTATAATATTAAGTGTTAAATTTTTTAAATGGGAAGATTTTTCATTTGTGATTTGATAGTCATCACAAAAAATAATTAAAACTATCCGTACAGAAAGATGGATGTTAAAAGACGATAATAATTCCAGAAGTTGACGCAAAATCGTGGAGCTCCCGACACCCACAACATGCATTATAATTTGCTTCAAACGAGACTCTCAGGCATACCCGAACTCGCACTATTCTTCTGCTATCCACGACCATTGCTTATTGACTTCGAGGATGAACTGGATGGTGTGTCTACTAAGTGTCGTTGATAGTGGAATTGTTGCCACATTTCGGAGAATGAATTTTAAATATTTTCATGATTGTTCCAATAGACAATTTCAGTACTTATGTGGTGTCACAGATGTCGGAGTTGTTCATCCCATAATCACAATTAACTCTTGACTTGCAGGCGCAGTAGCCATAATTACAGTTGAAAAATCCTGTGACAGACATAGCAGTGGTAACGAACTTCCTTTACCATGTTATTTGATTTCTTCTGATTTGTGACAATAATGACAGAGAACGTCAACTTGAGTCCTGTTTCATCAGGGATGACGGTGGGAATTTATCACAGAAAATAACTTTTAAATACATGAATGATTTTTTTATAAATTTTCCCCTACTATATAAATATTAATTTCTGGATGATATTTTTAAGTACTCATGATATTTATTCTATAATATGTATCAGTTATTTTAGGGGAGGAATGTGTAACATAATAAATTTAGGAGATATAAATATAATTAAGTTACTAGATAAGATTATTTTCAATGAATTAATTTTCTGTGTGACTTTTCTGTTAGCTTATACATAATCATGTTATCTAAATATCGCGGCTATGTAATTAATCTTCATTGTTTTTTAGGATTGTTTTTAACAGAGAGATTAAATATAAGTTCTAAATAGGCTCATTCCTTCGATAATATGACTTACTTATTATCATCAATATATGGGGATATTTTTAATATGCGTCTCTTATTAGTTGAAGATCATCCTGATTTATCTCACTGGCTACAGAAGGCATTGAGCAATTCTGGATTTGTACTTGATCTGGCTGAGGATGGCATTGCGGCAGACCAGCTTTTGCAGACAGAAAATTATGCCTTACTGATTTTGGATGTTGCTTTGCCTCGATTGGACGGGATCTCCTTGCTATTACGGCTGCGAAAGCGGGGGCAAAATTTACCTGTCTTACTACTGACAGCGAAAACAAATGTGACAGATCGCGTGAAAGGATTAAATTCAGGTGCTGATGATTACTTAACCAAGCCTTTTGATTTTCAGGAGTTAGAGGCTCGCGTACGAGCGCTATTGCGACGTGGTTCGGGTATTCAGCAAGAAACGCTGAAATTCGGTTCATTGTCTTATGAAGACGAAGGTTATTTCTTATTGGATAATGTACCGTTGGCACTGACGCCCAGAGAATTATCAGTTTTAACCACATTATTTCAGCGTAGAGGACGACCTGTTTCGAAACAGCAACTGTTTGAGCAGGTATTTTCTCTGTCAGATGATGCAAATCTACAAAGCATAGAATTGTATGTGCATAGATTACGGAAAAAATTACTCAACAGTGATGTGGGAATAGAAACATTACGTGGCTTGGGGTATCGGCTGGGGCGGCAGGAATCATGAAGTTTTTCAAAATACCACGGTCATTATTCCATCAATTATTACTGTTCTTTGGTGTCCCGTTATTATTGCTCGGTTGCGCTTCTGTTTATAGCCAATATACCAATGTGGAAAATTCCGCAACACAGGCTTATGATCGTACATTGCTTGCATCAGCCAGAACGGTGACTGAGCGCCTGATCGTTCGGGATAATCATTTGATCGTTGATGTCCCCTATGTTGTCTTGGACAGTTTTGAACGCAATACCAATGATCGCTTGTACTATCAAGTAATCTCACCGGAAGGTAAGACAATTTCGGGTTATGATGACCTCCCTTTAATACCGCAACATATCCAGCGTTCACCCTTGTATACGGCATTGGCATATTTTTATGATGCGGAATATCGGGGACAACCGATACGTGTGGTAGCAATGTACCAGCCCGTCAATGAAGGCGGCATTATGGGAATGGCGCTGATATTGGTAGCTGAAACGGTGATTTCCCGTCAAGACATAGCTCAGCAATTTTTGCTCTCTTCCTTGGTAAATCAGGGGGCGGTGGTCTTATTGACTCTGCTTCTTGCTTATATCTTACTTAAGCAGCTACTTAAACCATTGCGAAAACTTTCCGGCATTATGCTCTGTCGCTCGGCGAATGATCTCACACCTTTGCCGGATATTTTGCCGTGGTCTGAACTTTCCCCACTACTTCAGGCTTTCAACCGATATATCGGACGTTTGAAATTAATGGTTGGGCGTCAGGAACGATTCAGCGCAGATGCATCCCATCAGCTCAGGACACCTTTAGCTGTACTGAAAACACAGGTTGCTGTGGCACATCGTGAACAAGATCCAAATCAGCGAGAAAAAATTCTGACAGCGATTAACAAAAGTCTGGATAACATGATTTCACTGGCGGATCGCTTATTGCAGTTATCCCAACTTAAAGTACATGAAAAGGAGGCGATACAAAATTATCAGCCAGTCAATATTGTCGAACTATTGCAGCAAGCTTGTTTTTCCCGTTTACAACAAGCAGACAGCAAAAATATTGATTTGGGCTATGAAGGGGAAGCGTGTTTATGGATTAAAGGTGAACCCTTATTGCTGGCGGAAATGTGCGCCAATTTGCTGGACAATGCCATCAAATATACTCCTCAAATGGGTATTGTGACAGGCAGAGTGCACATAACCCCGGACAAAAAATATTGTTACCTTGAAGTTGATGATTCGGGGCCGGGGATCGCACAAGACAATATTGACCAATCACTGATGGCGTTTAATCGTCTGGATAACGCCGCAGGGCTGGAGGGGACTGGATTAGGGCTGACTATCGTCAAAGAAATCAGCCTGTATCACGGTGCCGCTCTCCAGCTTTTGCCTAGTGAGTTACTGGGAGGATTGCTGGTTCGAATTATATTTCGGTTTTCTGCGAGTGAGCGGGATGCGTAACTGTTGTGCAATTATTACGCCAACCAGTACGATACCGCCTCCGATGATATGGTAGCTGTGCATTTTTTCATGGAGAACCAAAATAGCGATGATTGCAGTAAATACGGGTGCCAAATTCATAAAAATAGACGTCATGTTTGCGCCGATACGAATCACACCCTGTATCCACAGATAGGGCGCAATAATTGAGGCGGGAATGCCTGCGAATAGCACAAGGGAAATATTATCGGACGTTATGTGAACGTTATCCGTCATCAGGAAATTAGGCAGAAGCAGCAAAACGCCGAAGGCAATTTGTACATAGAGTGATTGCCAGTTGGGTAATGTAATTGCCCAGCGTTTTGTTAATACACCGTAAAAGGCGTAAGAAGCCGCTGCGATAAACATCATTATTTCTCCGATACCCAAACCATGTTGCAATAAGGAGGCGGGTTCTCCTTTGCTGACCAGCCACACAAGGCCGAACAAAGAAAGTACCGTACCTAAGGTGATGCCGATTGTAGGGGTAGTTCGCAAGGCAAAAATGCTGAGAATGACAGTCAATAATGGAATCAATGAAGTGAAAATCCCTATTATCGTCGCACTGACAGTATGGGCTGCATAGTATGCCAGACTTTGGTTAAGCACCATGCCCAGACAACTGAGAGTTAATAACTTCCACCAATACCGGGCAACTGTTTTCCGCTGTTTCAGGATTGGCAATAAGACAAACGGAGTCAAAGCCAGGAAAGCAATAAACCAGCGATAGAAAGCAATGGAAGCGGGTTCAATTACGGTGCTGGCCGCTTTGCTGACAACGGCATTGATTGACCAGATTAATACGGCAATAAGAGGAAATAGTAAGTTCTTCATTGTGCTCAATTTTTTCGATAAGTAAATTGGTTATCTAGTTAATCTAGTTTAGCAATGACCGATTTAATATATATATTGTTAATCAGCCAACAGATGTGGAAATTAAGACAAGATATATACCCTTATTTATTACATGCCATAAAAATCGCGGGAGAAAAAATGACCAAAAAGGCAGAGATGAATCAAAAAGTGTTTCAACCAGCGCTACTCGATACACTCTCTTTCCGTGATGAAATATTGGATGCGGAGACAGAGTGTACTCTACATGCTCATTCTTTCGGGCAATTAATTTAGAAAGGTAGAAAGGTAGAAAGTGAACGGTAGAAAGTGAAAGATGAAGGGTATTAGGTTTTATGCAGATAAAGTGGCAGAATAGCGGGTCACGCCCATTTAAGCCGTTGGATGAGAAAAGTGAAAATTCTGGTTGATGAAAATATGCCTTATGCTGAACAACTCTTTCAGCAATTAGGTGAAGTACAGGCAATTCCGGGGCGTCCGGTGCCAGAGGGTGTTTTGGAACATGCGAAAGCCTTTATGGTGCGTTCTGTCACTAAAGTTAATGAATCTTTATTGCAGGGCAGTTCAGTGAAATTTGTAGGTACTGCTACTGCGGGAATGGATCATGTCGATCAAAAATGGCTGTCGCAAGCTGGAATTGGTTTTTCTGCCGCACCCGGATGCAATGCGATCGCTGTAGTTGAGTATGTATTTTCTGCACTGATGTTATTGGCTGAACAAGATCAGTTTCAACTCAAAGATAAAACGGTCGGTATTATCGGTGTTGGCAATGTCGGGGGGCGTTTGGCTGAGCGGCTGGCGGCTCTGGGCGTGAAAACTTTACTGTGCGATCCCCCTCGTGCTGATCGTGGTGATGAAGGTGAATTCTGGCCTTTAGACAAATTAGTCAAGGAAGCGGATATTCTGACTTTCCATACACCACTTAACCCGTCAGGCCCTTACCAGACTTATCATCTGGCAGATGCCGAATTACTTTCTGCATTACCGGACAACCGAATTTTGATTAATGCCAGCCGTGGTGAAGTGGTTGATAATCAAGCATTACTTTCTATTCTGCAATGTGGGAAAAAAAGCGGGGAAAAACGCGGAAAAAAATTACGTGTTGTGCTTGATGTTTGGGAACCAGAACCTAACCTTTCATTACCCCTGCTGGATTTGGTTGATATTGGTACACCCCACATTGCGGGTTATACCTTGGAAGGCAAGGCACGGGGCACTACTCAGGTTTTTGAGGCTTATTGTGAGTTCTTGGGGCAACCGCGCAAAACGGAATTGTCCGAACTACTGCCTGCGTCTGATTTCAGCCAAATTATCGTACAGGGTGAAGTGACAGAAAGCATACTGAAGCGCTTGATACATTTAGTGTATGATGTGCGCCGTGATGATGCACCTTTACGTCAGGTCGCGGGTCAGGAGGGCGCTTTTGATCGGTTACGCAAAGAGTATCCAGAACGCCGCGAGTGGTCTTCCTTGACGGTATATTGTGACTCAGAGAAAAGTGCTCAATTACTATCGCGAATTGGGTTTAATGCAAAATTGATTTAATGCAGACAGGGTTCCCTGTCTGCCAGCAAAATAAAAGAAGTGGAGAAAACCAACATGTCTGAAGGTTGGAATATTGCGCTCTTGGGTGCAACGGGCGCAGTAGGTGAAGCGATATTGGCGTTATTACAGGATCGCCAATTTCCGGTTGGTGAACTACATCTTCTGGCCAGTGAACAGAATGCTGGAAAAATCCTGCGTTTTAATGGCAAAAACATCACTGTCCGTGATGCTGAAGAATTTGACTGGTCACAAGTGCAACTCGCTTTTTTTGCCGTGACAATGGAAGCAACGGCACAATATATTGAAAAGGCAACAGAATCGGGTTGTCTGGTAATTGACAGTAGCGGCCTGTTTGCGGCGGAACCAGATGTACCTTTGGTTGTTCCGAGTGTTAACCCTCATGCGTTGGCTGAATATCGTAACCGCAACATTGTTGCTGTGGCGGACAGCTCAACAAGTCAGGTTTTAACTGCCATCAAGCCATTGATCGAGGCGGCTGGTATTGCCCGCTTACAACTGACCAATATATTGCCTGTTTCCGTACACGGTAAAGCGGCAATTGACGAACTGGCTGGTCAGTGTGCCCGTTTATTGAATGGAATTCCACCAGAAGAAGGCCGTTTCAGCAAACAATTAGCTTTCAATTTATTGCCTTTATTGCCTGATGTTGAAGGGATTGTGTGTGAAGAACGCCGTATTGTCGACCAAGTCCGCAAGATATTGCAGGATGAAGGATTACCTGTTTCCGTAAGCTGTGTCCAATCTTCCGTATTCTATGGCATTGCGCAAATGGTGAATTTGGAAACACTGCGTCCGGTCGGAATAGAAGAAGCTCGTGGGGAACTTGAACGTCTTGAAGAAATTCGGGTCTCAGAAGAGGGTGATTATCCCACTCAGGTAACGGATGCCTCAGGCAATGATGGTTTGAGCATTGGCTGCCTGCGTAATGATTACGGTATGCCAGAAATGCTACAGTTCTGGTCAGTTGCCGATAATGTTCGTTTTGGCGGCGCATTGATGGCGGTGGAAATCGCAGAAAAACTGATGCAGGAGCAATTTTACTGATGTCTGATACAGCGCTGAGCCAGCCTGTGCCAGAGGTGAAAAAAGTGAAAATTGCACTGGGAATCGAGTATGACGGCAGCCGGTATTATGGTTGGCAGCGTCAGCAAGAAGTGAAAAGCGTACAGGAATGTCTGGAAAACGCCCTGTCGAAAGTCGCAAATGAGCCGATTGTGGTTTTCTGTGCCGGCAGGACTGATGCAGGAGTACATGCGACCGGGCAGGTCGTGCATTTTGAAACCTCGGCACAACGTAAAGATGCTGCATGGACGATGGGTGTTAATACTCATTTGCCGTCAAACATTGCAGTGCGTTGGGTCACAACAGTGGACAATGAATTCCATGCCCGTTTCAGTGCAACAGCCCGCCGTTATCGCTATGTGATTTTCAACCATCGCTATCGCCCAGCGATATTGGCGAAGGGTGTCACGCATTTTCATTATCCGTTGGATGAGAAAAAAATGCATGAAGCGGCACAAAGCTTACTGGGAGAAAACGACTTTACTTCTTTCAGAGCGGTGCAATGCCAGTCCAATTCACCGTGGCGCAATATGATGCACATTAATGTCAGCCGGCATGGGCATTACATTATTGTGGACATTAAGGCAAATGCCTTTGTGCATCACATGGTACGTAATATCGTTGGTAGTCTGCTGGAAATTGGCTGTGGTAATCAGGGGATCGACTGGATGGCTGAGCTACTGGCACTGAAAGACAGGACAAAAGCGGCGGCAACGGCCAAAGCGGAAGGATTGTATTTGGTATCGGTGGACTATCCTGTTCACTTCGGTTTACCTGAACCAATAATGGGGCCACTGTTTTTAGAAAACGATCTCGTTTTTAGAGAATGATTCAGTTTTTGATAAATAATTTAATCTGACATATTCAAAATATGACAGGGATGTTAGGGCATAACGAGGAATATTATGGAGTTTTTAACTCATTTTATTGATTTTGCGAAGTTCATTGTCGATTTTATTTTACATATAGATGCTCATTTGGCTGAATTGGTTGCCAGTTATGGTGATTGGGTATATGGCATCTTATTCCTGATCATATTTTGTGAAACAGGATTAGTGGTTACGCCATTTTTGCCGGGAGATTCCCTGCTGTTTGTGGCGGGAGCACTTTCTGCGTTAGGTTCTAATGATCTTAATGTACATATTATGGTCATCCTGATGATTACTGCTGCGATTATCGGTGATGCAATAAACTATACCATTGGGCGAATTTTTGGTGAGAAACTATTTACCAACCCAAATTCAAAAATTTTCCGACGCAGTTATTTAGATAAAACCCATGAGTTTTATGAAAAACATGGTGGAAAAGCCATAATTTTGGCTCGATTTGTACCAATTATTAGAACGTTCGCACCGTTTGTAGCAGGAATGGGGAAAATGTCCTATCGCCACTTTGCTGCTTATAATGTCATCGGTGCATTTATCTGGGTGCTATTATTCACTTATGCTGGTTATTTATTCGGTGATATGCCCATCATCCAACAGAATCTGAAGTTATTGATTGTGGCAATAATCTTTATTTCTATTCTGCCGGGTATCATTGAAATTTGGCGTCATCGCCGTGCTGCATCGAAAAAAGCAACAGGTAGTGCAGCAGATAGTGAGTAAATAACCGTTAACAGGTTTGAGCAGTTTTTTATCCACACTGCAATGGCATTGTGGTTTAATGGCACGTAAAACAAAAGTTGGTCTCTATCCGATAGACTTCAGGCAGTAGCCTGAAAGATATACCCAATGGATTTCAAGATGCAGTCAACAAAGCGGCTACCTGAAAGACGATGGGTATAAAATGGATAGGCCAGATTCAGACGGAAAGGTTCATTAATGAGCTGGATTGAAAAGATTCTAAATAAAAGCAAAATTATGCAGACCCGCAAGGCAAGTATACCTGAAGGGGTTTGGACAAAATGCGACAGTTGTGGTCAAGTACTTTATCGTGCTGAATTAGAGCGTAATCTTGAAGTGTGTCCGAAATGTGACCACCATATGCGCATTTCAGCCCGCCAGAGACTGGCCACATTTTTGGATGAAGGCACCGGCACGGAATTAGGTAGTGAGCTGGAACCTAAAGATATTCTGAAGTTCCGCGATACCAAAAAATACAAAGATCGTTTAGTTGCCGCCCAGAAGCAGACGCAGGAAAAAGATGCGTTGATCGTGATGAAAGGCACATTGCATGAGATGCCCGTAGTCGCTGGTGCATTTGAGTTTAGTTTTATCGGCGGTTCAATGGGTTCTGTGGTCGGTGCGCGTTTTGTCCGTGCCGTTGAACAGGCTTTGGAAGACAACTGTCCGTTTATCTGTTTTGCTTCCAGTGGCGGTGCGCGTATGCAGGAAGGGCTGATGTCATTGATGCAGATGGCAAAAACCAGTGCGGCACTAGCCAAGATGCAAGATCGTCGCTTGCCTTATATCTGTATCCTGACTCATCCGACAATGGGTGGCGTTACGGCGAGTATGGGAATGCTCGGTGATATCAATATCGCTGAACCTAAGGCTTTGATTGGCTTTGCTGGCCCTCGCGTAATAGAGCAGACCGTGCGTGAAAAATTGCCGGCAGGCTTCCAGCGCAGTGAATTCCTGCTGGAGAAAGGCGCAATAGACATGATTGTACATCGTCTGGAAATGCGTGAGAAAGTCGCCAACCTGGTTGCAATGTTGACAAATCAACCGCAATCGGGAACAAGCACAAAAGCAGAACCAGTAACAGAAATTGTTGTTGAACCTGCTGATGTCGAAGCTGACCTAAACATCAATATTAATAAAGAAGATGTCTGATACTTTGCAAACTCCTAAAGCCACGTCGTCACTGATGACGTGGCTTTCTTATCTCAATAACCTGCACACCAAAGCCATTGATATGGGGCTTGAGCGTGTGGGAAAACTCGGTAGCCAATTAGGTTTATTGAATCCGGCACCTAAAGTCATCACGGTATCAGGTACTAATGGCAAGGGGACAACTTGCCATGCCCTTGAATCTATTTTCCTGGCCGCAGGGCTTAAGGTTGGCGTGTATAGCTCCCCACATTTGGTACGCTATACCGAAAGAGTGCGCATTCAGGGTAAAGAACCAACAGAGCAGGATTTCTGCCGTGTCTTTGCGGATATCGAAACCCGGCGTGGTGATATTTCATTGACCTATTTCGAATATGGCACATTGGCGGCGTTGCAGCTTTTTAAAGAAGCCGATCTTGATGTTGTGATCCTCGAAGTCGGTTTGGGCGGGCGTCTGGATGCTACTAACATCGTAGATGCGGATATTGCCGCTATCACCAGCATTGCTCTGGATCATACGGATTGGCTTGGAAATGATCGTGAGCATATTGGTCGTGAAAAAGCCGGCATTTTCCGTCGTGGGCGATTTGCGGTAGTGGGTGAACCCGATATGCCACTCTCGATTGCTGAAGTTGCTGATGAATTAGGGGCTAAACTCTTCCGTCGTGGTGCTGATTGGCATTTCTCACTGGATGAAAATAGCTGGAATTGGTTAACCGGAGATCAGCAATTCAATGGATTGCCCGTACCCAATCTGCCTCTGGCAAATGCAGCGACGGCGATGGGAGTCATTCACTGCTTGCTGCAACAGAATGACAACGTCAGTCGAGCCATTGATGCACAAGCGATCCACACAGGATTGATAAATGCCCAATTACCGGGACGCTTCCAGATTATCCGGGAAACTCCACGGGTCATTTTAGATGTGGCTCATAACCCTCATGCTGCGGGTTATTTGATACAGAAACTGGCAGAATTGCCCCGTTCACCAGACAGTAAAATTCGTGGTGTAGTTGGTATGCTGGAAGACAAGGATATAGCGGGAACGCTGGCCTGTCTTTCCCAACAGATTGACGAATGGTATTGCGCATCATTGCATGAACAGCGTGGAGCAAAAGCAGAGGTATTGGCCGGGCATCTTACACAATCCCGAATATTTGCAGAAGTGGAACCCGCATGGCAGCAGGCAATGGAAGATGCATCAGCCCAAGATATTATTGTGGTTTGCGGTTCTTTCCATACAGTCGCTCATGTCATGGAGGCACTGGAGGAGGAGAAGGAACGTGGCAAGTAAATTTCAGAATCGCTTGGTTGGAGCCATTGTTCTTGTAGCATTGGGAGTGATTGTTCTGCCCATAATATTTGACGGCGATAAGAAATATAACGAAGACCAGTTTGCTTCTATTCCACTGGTGCCAAAACCGGGAGATGAAGAGGATATCGATTCGATTTCGCCCCTGACACAAAACATGCCATCTACACCACCGGAAGGCGCGGCGGAAGCAATGCAAACACAAGAACAGGAACAACAGCGGTTAGATACAGAAGATATGCTGTCCGGCTCGTTATCCACAGAAACTGAGCCGGTGGCTGAGTCTCCTGTAGCTGTTCCTCCTGTAACTGTTTCTCCTGTAACTACGGCTAAAGATCCAAAAGTTACGGTCAAACCTGAGTCACCCCCTCAGCAGAAAGTGGAAACCAAGCCACAGGCTAAGCTTGAGTCTCGCCCTGAAAGCAATTCGGAAACTAAATCTAAATCGAAGCCAGTCGAACAGGCTCCGCAAGCTACGGCATATGTTGTCCAACTTGGCGCATTGAAAAATGCGGATAAAGTGAATGAAATAGTGGCGAGATTGCGTCTTTCCGGGCATCAGGTGTACACAATTCCATCTTCTCCGGTACAGGGACAATTGACACGGATTTATGTGGGTCCTAACGCATCAAGGCGGGCTCTTGAATCCATTTTGACCGAATTGAAGGATATAACAGGATTACAGGGCCAAATAAAAAATTATAAATAATCATTGGATTGCTATTTCACGGGGAGCAAAAACTTCCCGTAAAGATATAAAAAATTATTTTCGATAGAGTGATAAATCTATTACGCAAACGTTTTCGTTTTCTGTTAGAATGCGCCCGACTTGAATGCCGGGGCCTATTTTTGGATTGAAATATGGTCTGGATTGATTATACGATTATCGCCATCATTGGTTTCTCGGCACTGGTTAGCCTGATCCGTGGTTTTGTTCGCGAAGCGCTTTCCTTGATAACTTGGGGTTGTGCTTTCTTTGTCGCAAGCCGCTTTTATACTTATCTGGCGGTATATTTTACCCGCCTTGAAGATGAACTGGTGCGTAATGGGATAGCGATTGCCATCTTATTCCTTGCAACACTGATTGTTGGCGCAGTAGTAAACTATGTAATTGGTTCACTTGTTCAGCGAACTGGCCTGTCAGGTACTGATCGGGTTCTGGGGATTTGCTTTGGGGCGTTGCGCGGTGTATTGATTGTGTCTGCCATTCTGTTTGTTGCAGATTCTTTCACGCCACTTCCCAAAAGTCAGGACTGGCAACAGTCACAACTGATCCCACAGTTCAGTCAAATCATCAGGTGGTTTTTTGACTACCTGCAAAGTGCGTCGAGTTTCCTGCCGGAGAGATAATCCTCTCCGCTTGGCTGATGAGGAAAGACTACATGTGCGGTATTGTCGGTATCGCCGGTTTTACACCGGTTAACCAGTCGATTTATGATGCATTAACGGTGCTTCAGCACCGTGGACAAGATGCAGCAGGCATTGCGACTATTGATGGTAACAATGGATTCCGTTTACGTAAGGCCAATGGTTTGGTCAAAGATGTGTTTGAGACGCGACACATGCTACGTTTGCGGGGAACAATCGGGATAGGGCATGTCCGTTATCCAACAGCGGGCAGCTCTAGCGCATCTGAAGCGCAACCTTTTTATGTGAATTCTCCTTTTGGTATCACGCTAGCGCATAATGGCAATCTGACAAACGCACATGAATTGAAAAAAATGCTGTTTGAAAATGCTCGCCGTCATGTCAACACCACCTCAGATTCTGAAATTCTGCTGAATATTTTTGCTAATGAATTAACCCAATTCCCTAATTTTCCATTGGAGCCTGACGCTATTTTCGCGGCAGTAGCGGAAACGCACAGAAAAATACGGGGTGCTTATGCTTGCGTTGCCATGATTATCGGGCATGGCTTGGTGGCTTTTCGTGATCCACATGGCATCCGGCCGCTGGTATTGGGCAAGCGCACGTTGGAAGATGGCCGCCATGAATATATGGTGGCATCAGAAAGCGTCGCATTGGATACACTGGGCTTTGAATTCCTGCGTGATGTGGCTTCCGGAGAAGCAATTTACATCACTGAACAGGGGCAGCTGTTCACTCGCCAGTGCTCAGAAACCCCATCATTGACACCCTGCCTGTTCGAATTTGTCTATTTTGCCCGTCCTGATTCCTTTATTGATAAAATTTCGGTATATAACGCGCGGTTGCGGATGGGTAAAAAGTTAGGTGAAAAAATTGCCTGTGAGTGGGAAGACTTGCATATTGACGTCGTTATCCCCATACCGGAAACATCTTGTGACATCGCACTGGAAATAGCCCACATACTGGATAAGCCTTATCGTCAGGGATTTGTCAAAAACCGCTATGTAGGACGCACCTTTATTATGCCGGGACAGCAAGAGCGCCGTAAATCGGTACGCCGTAAGCTAAATGCCAATCGTGCTGAATTCCGCGGTAAAAATGTCTTGCTGGTAGATGATTCGATTGTGCGCGGCACAACCTCAGAGCAGATTGTCGAACTGGCGCGTGAAGCGGGAGCCAAGAAAGTTTACTTTGCCTCAGCAGCACCGGAAGTCCGTTTCCCGAATGTTTATGGGATTGATATGCCGAATGCCAACGAACTGATTGCCCACGGTAGGGAAGTCGATGAAATTCGCCAGCTCATTGGTGCTGATGCGCTGATATACCAAGATCTCCAAGATCTTGTTCAGGCTGTACGGGAAGAAAATCCGGATATTGAAAAATTTGAATGCTCCGTGTTTGATGGCATCTATGTGACGAAAGACATTGACCAGATTTATCTCGATTATCTGGAAAATTTGCGCAAGGATGATGCCTTGAAAGTACGAGGACAGGGCGAAATTGAGAATCTGGAGATATATAATGAAGGGTAATATTTTTATTATCTTTTAGGGCCTGTTGACGTTTTGTGTTTATAACTCACTCAACTGATACCACGTTGTTGCAGAGTTGTTGCAGATGGGTTTGGCGTTGTTTTTAGCGCGAAACGAGAACCGCCTGTTTGATAATAAATCAACAACGCAATAAAGGGTGCTCAATTCAAACAGATATCAGCTTCTCTAGTAAGAATACACAGAGAAGCTGATATATTCACCACAAAATCAGATCAGTCCGTGAACCAAAATAATTCCAATACAAGCCGGGCCTATATATCGCCATACAAGCAATAAACACTTACGGCTTAGCGGTGACATATTAGCTGGCATTAATAAAATAGCTTTACTTGACCAACCAAAAACTAAACAAATTATAATCCCAAACACCGGCATCAAAATATTTGATGTAATAAAGTCCAATATATCAAAAATATTTTTCCCGCCAATCGTAAGAAAACTTAACACACCAAAGGATAAAGAGACAGGAACTCCCATTAACATAATGGATAATGTAACAATTAAGCCAGCTTTACGACGAGACCAATGGAATCGAGAGTGCACATAAGCAACAATATGTTCAAGCAATGAAATCGATGAAGTTAATGCAGCCATCAGTAATAATGTGAAAAAAGTGATGGCCCAAATAGTCCCTCCGGGCAAATGAGCAAAGTAAATAGGCATCGTCATAAATGTTAACCCCGGCCCTGCACTAGGTTCTAATCCAGCAGCAGTTAGGGCAGGAAAAATCATAAGGCCGGCTAATATACAGACAAGACACGACAATATAACGACCCAAACACTAGAGCGACCAATTCCTTTGTTACTTGGTAAGTAGGCACTATAAGTAATATGTATCCCTAAACCGATAGACAGGGAAAAAAATGCCAGACCTAATGCGTCTAAAATCCCTTTACCTGTTAAGTTACTAAAGTCAGGATACAAAAACATTTTCAACCCTGCAGATGAGCCAGGTAAACGAATCCCAATAATTATTAAAACAATCATGATGACAATAAGGAGTGGCATCATAACTTTCCCTGCTTTTTCAAGACCTTTCTGCACGCCAGCTAAAACGACAATGCAAGTTAAACTCGCAAAGACTAAATGTGCAATTATCGGCCACCAAGGATTACTGATGAAGTTATTAAAGATAGTCGTGAGTTGATTGCTGTCCGTTACATTCAGCTCTCCGGCTGCCGCCATCGTGACATAACCAATCGTCCAACCACCCACTACACTATAAAAGCTGTAAATACACCATGAACTGAAAATCCCGATAAAACCAACAATTCCCCAATGCTTACCTAATAACTCCTTAAATGCATTTACTGCACTTTCGCCAGTGCTGCTTCCCAGTAAATTTTCAGCCATCAATACTGCTAAGCCAATGATGAAACTGAACAATAAAAAAACTAAAAGAAATGCACCACCGCCATTTGTTGCAGTAACATAAGAGAATTTCCAGATAGCACCAATGCCAATAGCTGAACCAGCAGCCGCTAATACGTGGCCAAAACGAGAAGTCCATTGTTGACTCATACTAAGCTCCTTATCGCTAAGGCGTTAGCATATTTATCTGAACTTAAATTTGAACACACAGAACAACTCAGCTTCTGGCTGAAGTGAGAAGATAATCGAATGCTGGAGATAATAAAAAAAATCACAAGGAACTCCGGTTAAAAAACAGTTCCACCAGCAAGATAGATAAAAACCACCTGACTGGTGGCTTCATAAGAAAAACAGATAAACGCAGCCACCTATTCGGATAGTAGTCGGCCTAGTAGAAGGTTTACAATTACGTTCATAGTTCTGCTCTTGATGTTCATCATTTAATCGTAACTTTCAGTTTTAGCGCCAATCAAATCAATGAACGCCTGGTAAGGTGCTATTGTATAGCATGAAAAATAGTAATAATAAATAATCAAGTATAAAAAATTAGTGGGTTATTTGTTAAAGGTCGTGAATGATACTAGGGCATTTAAAATGCCTGCGAAGGCGAGTCGGGGTGCTTTCTTGTGATCAACAAGCTCACGTTATGGCATTAATACAACTAGCTTCTTTCATCGGGGGTTTGATAACATTGCCCACGGCATGATGGTTCGGCATTGTGGTTTTTTGGCGAAGACAATGCTACCAAATTATCATACTTTTCAAATTCCCTTCACAAAACGTCAACAGACCCCAGTTATAGCCAGAATTCCAGAGGAAAAAAATGAAAAAATTGATTGTCGGGCTGACAGGAGCAAGTGGTGCGATTTACGGTGTCAGATTATTGCAGGTTTTACAGCCCGTAGCAGGCATTGAAACGCATTTGGTGATTAGCCAATCTGCCCGGCAAACATTGTCATTGGAAACTGATTATTCTCTGAGAGAAGTCCAATCTTTGGCTGATGTGGTACATGATAATCGTGATATTGCCGCCTCGATTTCCTCTGGATCATTTAAAACATTGGGTATGGTGATCCTGCCTTGCTCAATAAAAACCTTATCGGGTATTGTGCATAGTTATACCGATGGTTTGATCACCAGAGCCGCAGATGTCGTGTTGAAAGAAGGCCGTAAGCTGGTGCTGGGAGTGAGGGAAACACCCCTGCATTTAGGTCACTTGAGATTAATGACGCAAGCGGCGGAAATCGGGGCAGTGATAATGCCCCCTGTTCCCGCTTTTTATCATCGTCCCGGGCATATTCAGGACATTATTGACCAGACGGTCAATCGCATACTTGATCAGTTTGATATAGACCTGCCAGAAGATCTCTTTACCCGCTGGCAGGGTGCTAAGCCGATTGAAATATAGACATATCATTAATATACGTCGGCATCTGCCTTTAACACATCTTTTAAGGCTTCCTCTAGCTGGAAATAGCGGAAGCCAAATCCTCCTTCTTCCAACTTTTTAGGAATAGCTTGCTGCCCCGTTAAAACCAATGTTGCCGCTTCTCCCATTACTGCTTTTAACACAAATGCCGGAATTCGAACCAAGGCGGGGCGATGTAGTGCATTCGCCAGTGTGTTACTGAAATGGTCATTATGGACAGGATAAGGCGATGTCATATTAAAAGGGCCGTGCAATTCAGGCGATACCAGCAGGTAATAAATACCGTTGACCATATCATCCAGATGTATCCAGGGCATATATTGCTTGCCATTGCCGATTGCCCCACCTAATCCCCAGCGAAACAGCGGCAGTATTTTTTGCAATGCTCCGCCTTTGTGCGCGAGCACAATACCAGTGCGCAACAAACATACACGGGTTTTGTCACTTGCAGCCTGTAAGGCAAGCTGTTCCCAGCGTGCACAAAGCTGATGGGTAAATTCATCATGAGGCGGATCATTTTCGGTCACCACTGATTGCCCTTGATCACCATAATAGCCAACGGCTGAGCCGGAAATAAACACAGACGGCGGCGATTCGCTGGTATTGATTAACTTGCTCAAGTGTTCAGTGAGTTGCCAGCGACTTTGGCAAAGTTCCTCTTTTTGCTTTGGCGTCCAGCGCTTATCTGCGATAGGTTCACCGGCAAGATTGATGACTGCATCAAAATCGTTGAGATCGTGCTGATCATTCAGCGTCGTCCAGCATTCAACACGATCGGAGAACAGAGAGTACACTTTTTGCGGTGAACGACTCAAGATAGTAATGGAATGGGAAAGCGAAAGCAGTTGGCAGGTCAATTGATGCCCGATCAGCCCTGTTCCCCCTGTAATTAAGATACGCATAGCCACCCCCTGTGACGAAAATAGATAGCCAGTGATTGACTATAGCCAGTGATTGACTATAGCAGGGGATGACTCGTGTGGCAGCGAAAAATGCTGCTATGTGTTATCAATATCAAGTTTTTTGGTGAAAAATTTCGCCATTAACTGAATTTCTTGAAAATTGAAGTTAGGCATCATTATAGGCGGTCTGTGTTGCAGGGCGCCGTCTGATCTTATCTAGCCATTTTTCAACGGCTGGATAATCTTTCAGGTCAATTTTTTGGTGCTCATGGCATGTAGCCCACGGATAAGTTGCAATATCTGCGATGCTGTATTCATTTCCTCCCAAATAGGGTGTTTTTTCCAGCTGGGTATTCAATACGTTATATAAACGTTGTGATTCTTCTACATAGCGTTTAATCGCATAAGGTACAACTTCAGGGGCGTACCGATTGAAATGGTGATTCTGACCGAGCATCGGGCCGAACCCCGCGACTTGCCAGAACAGCCATTGCAATTGTTCTGTACGTTCACGTAACTCTTTGCTTAATAACTGGCCTGTTTTATTTGCCAGATAAAGTAAAATGGCGCCCGACTCAAAAATGGAGATAGGATCTCCTCCGTCAGCAGGTTGGTGATCGACGATAGCGGGGATTTTATTATTGGGGGCAATGGCAAGAAACCCGGGTTTAAATTGCTCGCCAGTACTGATATTGATCGGATGAATGGTGTAAGGTAGGCCGGTTTCTTCGAGAAACAGAGTGATTTTATAGCCGTTAGGGGTTGGAGCATAGTATAGATCTATCATATAACCTCCGGTAATAATAACACTTTGAACAATATAGATTTGCTACATTACCATTGGTTTTATTTGCCTGTAAAATATTACAGATTTTCTATATTGATGTTAGCGAATTTATTTTAGCCAGTTATGGCACCCCTTATCCGCTTTTGGCCTCGTTAATGGGGTGACACAGCAAAAATTGGCGCGTAGATCATTTATTAAAGGTTTTTAGGATGGCGCAAGAAAAATCAGCAATTATTGAGTGGGTTGACATCGTCAATGAAGACAACGAAGTGATTGCGCAGGCGACTCGCCAGCAGATGAGAGCGCAAAACTTGAGGCATCGTGCTACCTATATCGTTGTACATGATGGTATGGGTAAAATTCTGGTTCAGCATCGTACAGAGACGAAAGATTTCTACCCGGGAAAACTGGATGCTACAGCAGGTGGCGTCGTTATGGTGGGAGAGAATCTGCTTTATTCCGCTCGTCGGGAAGCGGAAGAGGAGTTAGGAATAGCCGATGTTCCTTTTGCTGAGCATGGTGTTTTCTACTATGAAGAGAACAATTGCAAAGAAAATACCTGTCGGATATGGGGAGGGTTATTCAGTTGTGTCAGTCATGGGCCGTTTGCACTACAGGAAGAAGAAGTGAGTACGGTTTACTGGCTAACACCAGAAGAAATTACGGCTCGTTGTGATGAGTTCACGCCCGATTCACTTAAGGCTCTTTCTCTGTGGTTAGCGCGTAATAGCCAGAAAGATATTATCTGAATATATAATGTAGTTATTTTATTAATCTATTTGAAATGAAGAAATAATTTCACCTTTAAATAAAAAAACACCCTAAAACCTCGCTCTGTAACGAGCGGGGAAGTGTTATTGATAGTGAAAAAGAAGGTATTGCGCTAAGTAATAGTATTGCGGGCAATGATAGTATTTGGATGAAATCATCGATAAAATCATGTTATTGGAATAATATTTTTTCAGGTGTATTAAAATATATCATTGATAATAATTATCTAAGTATTGATATGGTTTTAGCATTATATTCTTTTTTTTATTCTCACATTAATCGATTACACTTTTAGTCCGTGATCAATTTTTATTAACTCATTGTTATATAAAAAAACAGGTATTGAGTGCTCTTTAGAATCGTTTTTTTTTAAGAATTGAAAGGTAAATAAAATAGGGGTATACAAATATAGCGTTAAGGGAAAACGTTAAAGAATGATGCTTACTTGTTATTCGTAATAATTTTTATAACACTGCAAGTAATAAATATATCCAATAAATTTTAAATTTCAGCACAGCAGCAAGGTAAAAGAATTATGGTTGCATTATCATTGTTTTTTGGATTTGTGATATTTTCTTTGGTGATGATTTTATCTGTAATTAAGTTACTCTCTTCTGAATACATTAATCTTCCCCCATTAAATAATGTAATGGAATTAGTTAATTTTAAGGAGAGTTATAGGGGCCCTGTTCTTATCCTCCATCGTCTTTCAACCTGAAATTTGAAAGATGACGGGGATATATGGGGACTGATTACCCTCTGTATCCCATTTTTATTGATGATCCTAACCAGTATCTGGTCAGAGTTGTTGGTGGTTTTATATTATGTATATTTTATTGAACCAAAAACATCCAATAAATTTTAAGTTTCAGCGAGGCAGTAAAGGAATGAATGGCTGGGAACATGCTAACTCAATGTTTATAACTCAACGTTTAAAACGTAAATTTTATAAAACTATTTTTATAATGCTATGTTTATAAATCTATGTTTATAAATCTATGTTTATAAATCTATGTTTGTAAATTGGTGACTATCACTTTATTTATTATTAATATGTGATTGTGAGGTGAGTGAGCGTAGCCAATAAAAAAATAATTTAAAATATGACGGATATAACTATTTATTGGTTCCTTTTTTGATACTAATGGGAAGCGAAAAATAACTATCTAAAAATTACCAGTAATATTCTTGTCAGAATATTTCGATAATCTGCTTTTTTTAAAACAAACCTGGTCGATATCTGATCGATTTCAGGTTTCAGCACAGCCAACAAAGCTGAAACCTGAAAGATGAAGGATATATATTGAGATTGTTTTGATGAGCAGAGGGGGAATTGTTTTTTCTGGCTGAGGACGACAGTAAAAACACTCAATTCATCATATATCTAACCAATGGATTTCGAGTAACAACTTGAAAGACGAAGGATATATGTTGAATTCAAGGGTTGTTTTATTCAACACACGAGGAATGTATGTCTGAGACATATTTTTTACATGATAGAAAAATTCGTGGGGATATTGCGATCGTTGGTATGGCGAGTCATTTTCCTGATGCGCCAAATCTTTATAAATTCTGGCAAAACATCATAAATAAAAAGGATTCATTGACTGATGTCACAAATAAATCAGAAGATGAATATTGGCGAAAAGAGGATTTCTACGATCCTGATCCAACGGCCACTGATAAAACATATAGTCATCGTGCTGGTTTTGTTCCTGAAATTGATTTTGATCCCGTAGAATTCAAAATTCCGCCGGCTATTATTGATTCGATAAGCACAGCACAGTTATTTGCCCTTTATGTTGCCAAGCAGGCTATGCAGGATGCGGGGTTGATTGGTCAGGAAAATAGCAAAGTTAATCGTGATCGTATCGGTGTTATTTTAGGCGGTGCGGGAAATGGCAATACATCATTTTCACTGGCTGCACGTCAGCAAGCACCTTATTTACGTCGCATCATGATTAAATCCGGCCTGTCAGAAAAAGTGGCAGATGACATTATCGAACGGTCACATGGATTATATCTTGGCTGGAATGAAGACAGTTTCCCCGGATTTTTGGGAAATGTCGCTTGTGGCCGGATTGCCAGTTATTTCGATCTGGGTGGCACATCCTATATGGTTGATGCCGCCTGTGCCAGCAGCCTTGCAGCAATTAAATCGGCGATTGGTGAATTACATTCCGGCAGTTGTGATGCCGTATTAACGGGTGGCATCAATTTAGAAAACTCCATCTTTTCATTTTTATGCTTTAGCAAGACACCTGCGTTATCAAAAAATCACCTGTGCCGTCCTTTCGATCAGAACGCGGACGGCATGATGTTAGGTGATGGCGTCGGTATGTTGGTACTGAAACGACTGGAAGATGCTGAATTGGACGGAGACAGAATTTATGCTGTCATCAAATCCATTGAAGCCTCCAGTGACGGCCGGGCCAAAAGTATCTTCGCCCCTCGTCAGGAAGGACAGGTTAAGGCATTGAAACGCGCGTATACCCGTGCAGGAATATTACCCAATGATATTCAATTAGTGGAAGCTCACGGTACAGGCACGGCATCAGGTGATGATACCGAACTCAAAAGCCTGCATGCGGTGTTTGGTGAATATCAGGTTCCCCCGAAATCAGTCGCAATCGGCAGTATCAAGTCCCAGATTGGTCATACCCGTTGTGCCGCTGGAGCGGCATCCATGATGAAAGTCGCGCTGGCTCTGCATCATAAAGTTTTGCCTCCCACCATAAATGTAGGACAACCGACCAACTTATTGATGGCCGAAAGCAGTCCTTTTTATGTTAATAATGAAGCCAGACCGTGGTTGCGCCCGTTCAGCATTGCGCCGCGCCGGGCGGCATTGAGTGCTTTCGGTTTCGGGGGAACTAACTTCCATGCCATTCTGGAAGAATATGAAAAGCATACGCATGGTCGTTATAGATTGAACGAATCTCCGTGGATCATGTTGTTTAAAGGCAATAATCCGACAGAGTTGCTTGCTGAGTGTGAAAAGGCGCTCTCCTGTTTTAGTGGTGAGTTATCAGATAAGGCCATTCGCCAGCATCTTGAGCAGCAAAATATTGATGATTTACTGCCACAGCAGGCCAGATTGCTGTTTGTCTCCGAATCCGTTGAACAGACAGTTGAACTGCTATCCCTTGCGATTAATCAACTGCAAAAGAACAGTACTCTGGGTTGGGAGCACCCGCGCGGGATCTATTTCCAACCGCAGGGGAAAAATTTTGATGGCAAAATAGTCGCCTTGTTTCCCGGTCAAGGCTCTCAGTATGTCAATATGGCGCGTGATATCGCCAATGATTACCCCGAAATGCGCCAATCATTGGAAACACTGGATGATATTGCCATCAATGAATCAGGCCATGAACTGTCAACCACTATCTATCCGATCCCGGCATTTTCTGAGGGAGAACAGCAGGTCCAGCAACAACGGCTGACGGATACAGCCAATGCCCAGCCCGCATTGGGCGCTATCAGCGCAGGCTATTTCAATATACTGAACAGTATGGGATTCACGCCTGATTTTGTCGCAGGGCACAGTTATGGTGAAGTCACGGCACTGTGGGCGGCGGGAGTGCTTTCTGAGAAAGATTTCCACCGGGTGTCCCTTGCCAGAGGCTGGGCTGCGGCCTCTGCCGGTATTCATCGTGGAGCCGGTCAGGATCCCGGTGCAATGTTGGCGGCTTCTCTTTCTCAGGCACAACGCGCGGAAATATTGAAACGCTATGTCGGTCTTGTGATCGCCAATGATAACTCTGATCAGCAAGTTGTATTCGGGGGAGCGACGACCCTTATCCATCAACTTAATGAAGAGTTGAAAAAAACGGGCGTGAATTGCCGGATCCTGCCTGTGTCTGCGGCATTCCATACAGAATTCATCCAGTCAGCCTATCAGCCTTATCGTGAGCGTTTGGTTGATATCACGTTCAACCCACCGCAATGCAAACTGTTTTCTAGCGCCACCGCAGGACTTTATGGCAATGCTTCGCCGGATATTCGGGAACTACTGGCAGAACAGTTGATCAGGCCGGTGAAATTCCGCCAAACCATTGAAGCCATTTATCAACAGGGTGGAAGGCTGTTTGTCGAAGTAGGGCCGAAAGGCGTACTGGGTAAACTCGTATCCGATATCCTGAAGGATAAAGAACATGCGGTAATTTCCGTCAATCCCAGTGATAAAGGAGAAGAGCGCCTGCAATTTGCCCGTGCTCAGGCAAGATTACTGGCAGAAGGTATCAAGCTGCGGCATATAAACCAACATGTCCGCATTCAACCGATGGAAGAAGACAAGAATAAGCGCCTGACATTCAGACTGAGTGGCGGTTTCTTCTTGTCCCAGAAAAACCAGGCGCGACGTCAACATGCTTTGCGTGATGGAGATCACGCCGTTGTTGAGCAATTTATCGCGGAATCTATCCCTGCACCAGTCACTGCTCCTTCATTAATGCAACCAGAAGACAGGGTGTTGACGGAAGTTGAACACAAACAACCTGTTTCAGACCATGTTATTCAACAGAACATGATTCAACAGAACATACTGACAATTATTCAAAGACGAGATGAACCTATGGAACAGAATAATCAATTGAGTGAAAACCGCCCAGATGCGCACACATTAAATGGATTGTTGCAGGCTCAGCAAGTCATGAGCCAACTGCATCAACAATTTCAGTCTAACCAGACAGAATATATCCAACTGCTGAATACGCTGTTAGAAAAACAATATAGTTTGCTGGAGAGTTGCAAAGATCACCAGAACCTGCCAGCGATGCTTTCCAGCCTGAGCCAGAGCGTTCAACTGTTGGACAAGAACCTTGAACTGTACCATACCAACCACGAACGCTATTTTGTGACGCAACAAAACCTGTTCCAGCCCGGTCAGGCTGCATCAGTGACGGGGTCAGTGAATCGCCTGACTCAACCGGCTGTTGGCTATACTGCTCCGGTCAAAGCGGAAGAGTGGGTACAGGCAGAAGCGCCAGTACAGATCCCCGTTCCTGCACAAGCACAAGCACAAGCAGAAACAGTGACTCCGGCTCCTGTGGCGACAGCACCGGTCATCGCTGCCGAGCCAGCCCCTGCATCCGTATCGAAAATTCAGCCAGTAGAAACAAGGGAAGAGATTGCGGCAGTACGTCCAATTATTGCTGAAATACACGTTCCCGAAATACAGATGCCAGTAATGCCAAAAGCAAGTGAGGAAATCAAAGCGCAGGCGAAGGTGCTCGATCCTAAAGTAGAAAATCAGATCAAGCGTTTTGAACAAATCACAGAAGAAAGCATTATCAACCAATTGATTACTATCGTCAGTGACAGAACCGGTTATCCGCAGGATATGATTACCGCAGAGATGGATCTGGAAGCTGATTTGGGTATTGACTCCATCAAACGGTTGGAAATTTTTGGTGCAATGTTTGATGCGTTCTCTACGAACACCGGCCTTTACAATGAAACATCAAAAAACAAAGATCTGGAAAACTTTGAAGTTGATTCGTTGAGCACCATCGCCAGAATGAGTTTGTTCTTCAAACAAATGATTGATGAAGCGATTAGTGCCTTACGCAACAAAGGTAATGCGCCGGAACCGGAAAAAACGCCGCTGTCAGCAGAAAACAGTGCGCCCAAAAACGATAAATCCGCAACGCCTGAAAATGACGGATCGTCGGTAAAATTGCGGTCTTTGGGATTTGTGACCTCGACAGTAACACCCTCTGAGGATTACCGCGCAAAAAAGCCGCTAGCTGAATCGCAACGGATAGAGTCCCCTGCGGTTCAGCCTGAACTGAGTAATATAGCTTCACAAAATAATGAAGAAGAGCCTTTTGCTGACTCACCCGTTTCACGTTTTACCGTTGTGAAACAATCTTTGTCGATGCCGGATCGTCTACCGGACGTGTTTTCATCCCCTAAACGCTGGCTGGTCGCAGATGAGGGAACCGCCAGCGCAGATAGCATCGTTAACGCGCTCAGACAGCAGGGACAGCAAGTTGTTGTCCTGAGTCTGGGGCAAAATCCGGCCATCATGGGGGATGAGGCTGTGCTGGATGCCGTGCTGACAGAGATTGAGCAACAATATGGCACCATTGACGGCGTGATCTATTTACAGGCACCGAAACAGGGAGTCAACGCATTGGTTAATGTGTTCAATGAGCAGGATTACCGCTCGGTTGAAACGACTTTCCTGCTGGCAAAACGCCTGCAAGTTAGCCTGAACGGGGGGGGATCGCAGTCTGGCTACTTCATGGTGGTGATGCGGGGCGATGGTGAACTTCTGACCTCTGGACGTGAATACCTGCCGATTGTTTCTGCGGGTATCACTGGCTTGACCAAATCGCTGAATATCGAATGGGGAAATGTTTTCTGCCGGACAGTCGATATCGATGCCAGAATCAACAACAGCGATGTCGCGAAGATAGTCATAGAGGAGCTGCAGGACAGCCGCACTGAATTGGCAGAAATCGGGCGTAGTGTAACGGGTGAACGCATGACATTGGCGCTGGCGGAAGAACGCATATTGCCATCAACCCCTGCCATTCAGGTTAACTCGCAAGATGTACTGCTGGTGACCGGAGGCGCACGGGGTATTACCGCACACTGCGTTATCGCCTTGGCGAAACAGAGTCAGGCGACATTCATTTTACTCGGACGTACCGATATGACTGCCCCGTTGCCGGAATGGGCAATAGGCAAGAATACACTGGATGAACGCAAGACTGCCGCCATTGCGCACCTTCAGGCTCAGGGTATTCAGCCGACACCTGTGAAGGTGAATAGTATGCTGAGTCGCTTGATTCATATTGATGAAATCAATGAGACATTGCAGGACATCAGACAATCAGGATCACAGGTGATGTACCTGCATTGTGATATCACCGATCCGAATCAGATAAAGAGTGTACTGAATGAAGCCCAGCGGCAATTCGGACAGATAACCGGCCTGATCCACGGAGCGGGTAATCTGGCGGATAAACGGATTGAAAAGAAAACATTGGCGGATTTACATTCGGTCTTTAATGCCAAAGTCAAAGGGCTTGAAAATGTGTGTCGTGAACTGGACTGTACCTCTTTGCGCCACATCATGCTGTTTTCATCGGTTGCCGGTTTCTTCGGCAATGCCGGGCAGACCGATTATTCGCTGGCAAATGAAGCACTGAACAAATTTGCCTACCTGCCGCT
Source organism: Xenorhabdus littoralis (assembly GCF_033949345.1). Taxonomy (NCBI): domain Bacteria; kingdom Pseudomonadati; phylum Pseudomonadota; class Gammaproteobacteria; order Enterobacterales; family Morganellaceae; genus Xenorhabdus; species Xenorhabdus littoralis. The sequence goes on along the minus strand of NZ_VCDP01000034.1, from coordinate 72,405 downwards.
CAAGAGCCAACTGGGTCAGATAATTCGTTCGGTAAACTGGGGACCGTGGGATGGTGGCATGGTCAGCGATGTGCTTAAACGGGCATACCAAACCCAGAATATGGTGATTATTCCGCTTGAAGAGGGGACGCAACGTTTCGTGCGCGAATTTGGTGATCCCCGTTCACGTCAAATCACTATTGGTGGAAAGAATTACAGGGCAGTCAAAGCACCGTTGCCGCCAAAGACCACAATGAAATAATTACGCTAAATAATAAATAAATTAAATAGTGAAATTAATAATGAAAAGAACAGCTAAAAGCATAGTGAGATAAACAGTGAGATAAACCGTGAAATAAATAATGAAATACGACAGATATAAATAATAAAAATTAGATTGCTAATACACCTGATAAAATTTATTTGATCAGGGAAATGCTATCACAATAAGGAGTCCCTCCTTTATGGAACATATTGCAATTGTTGGTGTTGGGTGTTTATTTCCCGGCGCAGATACTCCTGAAAAATATTGGGATAATCTGCTGAAGGCAAAGGATAGCTCTACACCTTTATCGGCCCTGGAGCTGGGTGTTGATCCGGCCTGCTATTATTCTCCGGTCGCTGGTACACCTGATACAATCAATTATGTCAATAATGGACATGTCCGTGATTTTCATTTTGACGGCAAAGGATATAACCTGCCGGAAGAAGAATTAAATACACTGGACAATTTATTTAAATGGACAATTTATGCGGCTGAACAGGCATTAAATGACAGTGGTTATCGTCAACATAAAAACGTATTGCAAAAAACAGGGTTAATTCTCGGTAATATTGGTATGCCGACTCATTCAACCAAACAAATGATGAGTCCTTTTTATCACAAAATATTACAACCCTATATTCAGAAATTAATTGGACGACCCGATTTTCAGTTTGATCAATTTTGGCCGCAGGCAAATCATTCTGAGCAAAATTTAATGACCGGCGGGCACAATGCCACAATTGCCGCATTGGCTCTGGGGCTGTCCGGCCCTCGTTACTGCCTTGATGCGGCCTGTGCATCAGCGCTGTATGCCATTAAATCAGGGGCTGATTACCTGCTCAGCCACAAGGCCGACATGATGCTGGTCGGATCAATCTGCCATGTAGATCATATTTATATCGATCACGGTTTTAATATTTTGCAGGTATTCCCTGACAAAGGCGATTCCATTCCTTTTGATAAATCGTCAAAAGGCGTGAAAGCCGGTGAAGGGGTTGGCATGGTGGCCATCAAGCGTTATTCCGATGCTGTCCGTGATAACGATAAAATATATGGCGTAGTTGAATCCATCGGGTTGTCCAATGATGCCGGAACCAAACACCTGCTGGTGCCTGATCAGAAGGGGCAGCTCATTGCGCTGGAACGGGCATATCAGCACAGTCAGCGTGACATTGACTATGTTGAGTGTCATGCAACCGGCACAAACATTGGGGATCAGACCGAGCTATCGACCATCGAAACGTTTTTTGGTGAGCCCGCTTCGGATGAACATGCTTTGGATGAACAGGTGCTTGGTGGAAACGGAAAAATTCCCCTAATCGGTGCCAACAAAGCCAACAACGGGCATATGCTCACGGCATCGGGCATGGGCAGCTTGCTGAAAGTATTGTTGGCTATGAAACACAGCCTTATTCCTGCGACACCACGGGTCAATCAGTTGGTTTCCACGCCCCAAGGCAAGCTGAATATTGATCATATCGTGCGGGAAGCCAAACCCTGGCCTGTCAGTCACCGGGCCAAACGTGCCGGTATTAACGCCTTTGGTTTCGGTGGTGTTAACGGACATATGGTCATCAGTGAAGATAGCCATGAGCTGAGGGCGGCATATACGCAGGTTAAACCGGAAAACCCGCAGAAAGCTGATCGGCTGGCCATTGTGGGGATCGGCGTACACATGGCGAAAACAGAAGACAGCAAAACACTGGATCACGCGTTTCAGCAAGGTACACAACATTTCTATCCGCTGCCGAAAACCCGTTGGATTGGCATGGAAAAACGGCCGGATGTTCTGGCGATGCGTGGAGTCAGCCAGCCACCTTTAGGCTCTTACATTGAATCGTTTGAATTTGACTGCAAGCAATTCAAATTACCGCCAAATGTCATCGGCGCGCATTTAAGTTGCCATCTGTTTTTGTTACCTATCGCGGAACAAGCCTTTCTCGACGCGGGTTATGCACTGGACGGCAAAAAACGCAATATTGCCGTGATTGTGGCGGGTGGCATTGACTACAGCTCACTGCGTTATCAGGTGCGCAATGAAATTAGCTGGCAACTCAGGCAAAGTCTGCTTAGCCACGGCATTCATCTGTCAGAAGAAGATACCCTTGCCTTGCAGGAAATTGTCAAAGACAGCCTGTTCCCTAAACCTTATCCCGAAGGCATTACAGGCGGCATTGGCAACATCGTGGCAAGCCGTGTGGCGGCACATTTAAAGCTGAACGGTCCGGCGTTTACCCTCTATGGAGAAGAAACCTCCCCATTTAAGGCGCTGGAGCTGGCCCAGTTTATGCTGACCAGACAGCACGTGGATGCGGTGATGATTGCCAGCAGCAGTTTTAGCGGCAGTCTGGAAAATGTGTTGTGGGATCATCAGTCTTATCAAGGCAATCAGAGGGTTGGCGATGGGGGCGGGGTGATTGTCCTCAAGCGCGAACAGGATGCCATCAGCGATGATACGCCAACTTATGCTGTGCTGGATGGAATGGGCATCAGTTATCTGCCTGACAGCTCCCTTGATGGCAGAATGAATGAAGGTGCCGTGATTGAAGAAGCCATCGTTTCTGCCGCTCAATCCGGTTTGGCAGCGGCGGGTTGCACCGCGGATCAGGTTGGTTACATTGAACTGTATGCAGGTGGAAAATCAGGAGAGATAGCGACTGAACTGGCTGCACTCAGTCGGGTTTATGGATCATCAGGCGGACAACCGACCGCCACCATTGGGACTCTGAAAGCCAATTACGGCCACCTGTCTGCTGCTGCCGGTCTGCTCGGCATCATCAAATCTGCATTGCAACTGGCACAACGGTATTTGCCGGTATTGCCGGACTACCCACAGCGTCAGGAACTGGCCCGCCATGCCGGGGGGAAATTCCACTTACCTGCCCATACTGAAGCCTGGCCTGCACTGCCAAAAGCCCCGCGTCGTGCGGTAGTCAGCCATTTGGGTATTGATCGCTCTTACAACCATGTCATTTTAAGTGAGCCACAGCATGGAAAACGTGCACGTTCAACCTATCGTCAAGAATCCACTCAAGCGGGTTTGAATATCAGGACATATACCGCAAGGGAAAAAACGGTAGAAGAGTTCATCCTTAATGAACAGACACTGGCACGTTTTGCCTCATTATCTGAGGCTGAGTTATCTAAGGTCGAATTGCCGGCGGAAGGAACTCAGGCAGGGACAGAAACCCCGGGCAATATGTCGTCTTCTGCGGAAGTAAACCATTTCATACGCAATGCCACCACCCATCTGCATTATCTGCAATTGGAACAGACATACTATCGACTCATAAATCAGCAATTAATAAAGCAGCCTTTGGCACACATACCGGTTACACCGGAAAAGGCAGTGAAAACGTCTCCGGTGGTTTTTGACGAGCAGCAATTGCTGGAATTGACAGACGGTAGCGTGGAAAAAATCTTGGGTGCTGATTACGCCGAAGTGGACAGCTATCCAATACGTACCCGTATGCCATCGCCTCCGTTCATGTTTGTTTCCCGCATCACGGCGCTTTCTGCCGTTAAAGACAAACTGGAACCCTGCTATATCGAATGGGAATACGATATCCCTGAAGATGCGTGGTATGCCGTGGATGGCAAGGTTGCTTCATTCGTCGCGCTGGAATCCTCCCATGCGATGATCGTGGCATTTACGGTCATTGGCTGTGACATGATATTCAAGGGACAGCTTTGCTACCGTGCGGTGGACTGTAGTACCACGATTTACAGTGAAATGCCCAAGACAGGGGAAGTATTGCGTGGCCGGGTCAATATCACTTCTATCAATCGGGTGGGAGGCTTGGTGTTGGCGACGTATGAATATCTCTGCTATGTGGGGGATCGTCTGGTATTCCGGTTGACCGCCACTTCGGGTTTCTTCAGCCGCAAAGACATGGAAAAGGCCGGTAACTTTGATACCCGCCCCTATTTCGCCAAAGCCAGAAAGGGCCTATCGGCGGAAGCTGCCACTCCGTTATCACACGATGACCTGATACATAATGACCTGATACACAGAGAATGGTTGCATTGTGAACGGACAACATTCACAGAACAGGATATCACCCACGTCATGAATGGCGATTTGGCGGCCTGTTTTGGTTCAGATTATGGCCGTCTCAGCGGGAAACATTTGTGTACACCTGATACCCGTATGTTGAGCCGGATCCTGAGCCCCGATACTGCGGGAGGCGTGTTTGGTTTGGGGCAGATAGTCGGGGAACTTGATATCAACCCTGCTCACTGGGCATTCAAGGCGCATTTTAAAAATGATCCCATTATGCCGGGAACATTACTGGTCGAAGGCGCAGAACAGTTGATGAAATTCTACCTGTTCTATCTTGGGCTGCACTCCCGGCCTGATTGGGAAGCACAGACGCTGACTAACCATACAACCAGTGCCAGATTCCGGGGAGGCGTGAAATGCGAACAGGATGTGTTGCAATTCCGGCTGACCTGTAAATCCATCGATACCACTTATTCTGGCGACAAATACTCCGGCGATAAACACTCCGGCGACAAACTGGCGTCTATCACATTGTTTTTCATTGCGGAAACCCTCTACCGAGGCAGTGTTATCGGCGTCAGTGACAATATGGGCGTGAGGTATATTCGCCGTCAGCCACAGCCAAGAATGGGTGGCGATGCGGCAGAACAGAAACAGGAAGCCTCAATATGAATCAGCGCTTATCGGTGAATTCATCGTCTCATAAATCCAAAACGTACCTGCTGACGGAAAATCTTTCTCATTTACAGGCGTTGGACGCTGAACTGAAAGTCGTAAAAATCGGGGATTCAGTATCACTGTTATTTTCTGATGAAACATTCTCTGATGAAACGTCGGCTGATAAAACGTCTGCGGATAAAACCGTGGGCGAACAGGCTTCCGTACTGGGCCGTTTACCGGCAATAACGGCTGGCAGTCTGGGGGATGCAGGGTTCATGGCCGATTATGGCGTGAACTATGCTTATTATGCTGGCGCTATGGCCAATGGTATTCATTCGGAAGAGATGGTCATCGCGCTGGGTAAACAGCGCATCTTGGGCATTTTTGGTTCCGGTGGCCTGCGTATTGAGCGGATCGCTGAGGCGGTTGAACGCATCCGGCAGGCTTTGCCCGAAGGGCCGTTCGGGGTCAATTTGCTGCATAACCCCGCTCATCCTGAATGGGAAATGGCCTGTGTCCGCTTGTGCATGGAAAATCAGGTGCGGGTCATCGAAGCCTCCGCTTACATCAACCTCAGTCCGGCGCTGGTTTATTACCGCGCCAGTGGTCTGGAACAGCAATCGGGTCTGGAACAACAATCGGGTCTGGAACAGCAATCGGATGGCACGATCCGGCGACACCATCGCCTGATTGCCAAAGTTTCCCGTCGTGAAGTCGCCCAGCATTTTTTACGGCCTGCGCCTGAGAAAATCCTGAAAAAACTGCTGGCTGAGGGACTTATTACCGCAGAACAAGCAAATCTGGCCCGCCAGATACCCATGGCAGATGACATCACCGTAGAAGGCGATTCAGGAGGGCATACCGATCAGGGCGTACTCGCCTGTATTTTCCGTTCAGTCGTACAGTTGCGGGATGAAATCGCAGAGGAAGCCTCTTATCCCTATCAAATCCGGATCGGCGCTGCGGGTGGTTTAGGCACACCCCATGCCGTTCTGTCCGCGTTTGCACTGGGAGCGGCTTATGTTGTCACCGGTTCGGTCAATCAGTGTTGCGTGGAAGCGGGGACATCCGGTGCCGTGAAAAAAATGCTGGGACAGGCACAAATCAGTGATGTCGCGACAGCTCCATCAGCGGATATGTTCGAGCTGGGTGCCAAAGTGCAGGTGTTGAAACAAGGCAGCATGTATGCCGTGCGCGCCCAGAAACTGTACAACCTGTATAAACAGCATGACAGTCTGGATAGCTTGCCTGTGCAGGAAATTGCCTTGCTGGAAAAACAGATATTTCACCAACCACTGGCAGCGATTTGGCAGGAAACCATCGATTATTTTCATGCCATCAACCAGCCGGAAATGATCGCCAAAGCAGAAAAACAGCCCAAGAAAAAAATGGCATTGGTATTCCAATGGTATCTCGGTCAATCGTCCCGCTGGGCCATTACCGGTGATCCTGAACGCAATATGGATTACCAAATCTGGTGCGGCGCGGCAATGGGGGCCATGAATGAATGGCTGAAAGGCAGTCCGCTGGAGGCGGTGGAAAACCGGCATGTCAGTGATATCGCCCATCTTCTGATGAATGGTGCGGCTTATCTTACCCGCCTCTCTCTACTCGAATTACTCAATGTTGCTGTACCTGACCAAGCTAAACGGAACCTACCGTTCAGCTTTCAACTAAATAACGCTCAATTAAATAACGCTCAATTAAATAACGACGAATTAAGCGAAATATCAGCTCAAAAATCACAGGTGAGGAGTAAAGAAGCTATGGATTTCTCAACAAAACTATGTCTGGATAACTCAAAAAGTTTTTACAAGAAGTGCTGGGATCTGATGCCCGGCGGCTCACACTATAACTTTGGTGATCCTGAGCGCCCGTTGGTGATCCCTTTCAACCGTGGGCTGAACTCCCGTGTATGGGATCTGGATGGCAACGAGCATCTGGATCTGTTCTGTAAATTTGGTGCATTACTGGTCGGGCATCACAATGAGGACTACCACAACGCCCTGATTGACTATATGAATAAAGTCACTTCAGTCGATACCTGTGATTTGGAAGTCAGTGTTTGTGAAACCATGGTCAAGCACATCCCCTGTGCTGAAATGGTGCGTTTTTGCCTGAGCGGAACAGAAGCCGTTCAAAATGCGCTGCGTCTTGCCCGTGCCTTTACGGGTAAAAATCGCTTTATCCGTTTCCACGGCCATTATCATGGTAACGCCGACAATATCATGGGCTGGCGCAAGAAGCAGGATCTGACTTACCCGGTACCAGAACAGTTCAAAGGTGACTTGCTGGATACTCTGGGTCGTGATCCCAACATCATGGTCGATCAATCTTTCATGTTGCCGTGGAATGACATTGATGTTCTGACTGCTACCGTCGAACGCTATCACAATGAAATCGCTGCTGTTCTGATGGAGCCGCTTTGCATCAACGGGGGCGGTATTTTCCCGGTCGAAGGCTATCTGGAAAAAGCCAAGTCATTATGTGAAAAATACAACATTGTGCTGATTTTCGATGAAATCATTACCGGAGTTCGTTTGGGACTGGGTGGTGCGCAGGAACTCTTGGGCGTGACGCCACATCTGGCAACTTTCGGTAAAGCATTAGGCGGCGGCTCCATGCCAATCTCTGCCATTGCCGGCCGTCGTGACATCATGAACCTGTATACCCGTGGAAAAGTTATCCATGCAGGAACATTCAACGGTTATCCTTTGGGACTGGCTGCCATTCAGACCACGTTCAGGTTGATTGAGCAGGACCCCGGCTGCTATGACCGCATGGGCAACATTATGCGCCAGATCTCCAACACCTTTGTCAAAGCAGCAGAAGCGGTTGACTTGCCGCTGGTGGTACAGGGAATGCCGACTGCATTGGTTTATCACTCCCAAAACACGCCGGTTACCTCTTCAGAAGGTTACAGCGATAAAGTTAAGTTCTGCGACATCATCATCCGTGAAATTTCCAAGCGCTACGGCATCCAGTTCTCGCCCTTATCCCGCATGTACTCCAACCTGTTGATGTCACAGGATGATGTGCGTTTCTTTGAAGAGCGGATCTTTGATGCAATGGAAAATGCCCGCAAAGTGATTGATATCACCTTTAAAGAAGGGATCGCCGAATGAGTCGGCAAATCGCTGTTGTAACCGGAGCTGCGGGGGGATTTGGTACCGCAATTACCAAGGTGTTGCTGGATATTGGTTATCTGGTGGCGGCAACGGATGTCAGCATGCAAAAACTGGCGCTCCTTCAGGAGCGCCTCGGACACCCCGAATCCCTCGCCATCTTTGAAATGGATGTGACAGATACAACCTCCGTCGCGCGGACGGAGCAACAAATAACTGAAACACTGGGTAAATCCATCACCGTGCTGGTGAACAACGCCGGCATTATCCATCGTGCCTTCTGCCTGTCCGGTAAGGGGTTGAATGAAAACGCCAAAGTGATTGATGTCAATCTGGTCGGCGCTTTCAACTGTACCTCAATTTTTGTTCGCCACATGGCAGAGCAGAAATACGGCCGCATCATCAACATTGCCTCAATCGCGGGTATTTGGGGAGCGGCAGGCAGTGCCGCTTACGGGGCATCAAAGGCAGGGCTGATCTCGGCCACCGAATCCTGGGGACGTGAATTAGGGCCACTGAATATCAGCGTTACCGCCATTGCGCCGGGGATCTGCAAAACCGACATGCTGGATCAGTTTGTCAGTTCCGGCCCGATGGAGTCTGTTGTGGAAGACAAGGTTGTACGTTCCATTGTGCCCATCGGGCGCTGGGGAACGTCAGATGACGTGGCAGAAGTCGTCGGATTTTTAGCAAGTTGCAAAACCAATTATCTCAATACTGCGGTAATCCCTCTGGATGGAGGAATGCGTGTCGGCACGATATAGGAACGTCACCGAATAAACGTCATTAATTAAGTCGTCAGGAATAGCGGGAATACCAGACAAATTTTCGCCTGATTTAATGCTTAAGCATAAGGGGTAAACATGCTCGACCATACCCGAAAGGATATTAAAAATATATTTATTACCGGCGCAACAGGAGTCATGGGAGGAAGAGTTTTATTTGAAATTCTGGCGACCACTGATGCCAATATATATTGCCTGATACGAGCCGAAAATGACCAACAGGCACTGGAACGTCTGGAAGGTTTTTTGTTCACCTATGATAAGGAACAACAGTGCCGGAACATGATTCACCGCATTATTCCGGTATTGGGTGATGTTGCGAAAAAGAACTTCGGGCTGACGCAAGAACTGTACTCAGAACTGACCGGCAAGATTGACCGGGTTATCCATTGTGCAGCGCGGACTAATTTGGTGGCATCTTACGGCAGACTTGCGCCTGTAAATGTGCAGGGAACACATCATGTCATTGATTTCTGCTTACAGGGCGATATACCCATGCTCTATACCTCCAGTTTCAGCGTGGTGGGGGAACATCTGTATAAAAACTTTGTCATGCATGAAACGGATCTGAATGTGGGGCAGAGATTCGATGACATGGATTATGAACGGACCAAATTTGAATCGGAACAAGCCGTACATAAAGCCGGCAAAAAAGGCCTTAAGTGGGTCATTGTGCGTCCGGGCAATATTTGGGGGGACAGTACTGATGGCAGTTATCCACTGAAGATCACTAATGTCAGGGGCATCTATTATGAAATGCTCCGGGCGCTGGTGGAAACCGGCCTTACTTTCAGTTCAGTGGAAGATTTTGATATCACGCCCGTTGATTTCGTTGCGAAAGCATCATTGTATGCCATTTTGAATATCGAAAAATTTCAGGGCAAAACACTTCATTTGGTGAATCCAAACCCCATCACTTTCAACGATATCATTGTTACCCTGCGTGAATTCGGGTATCGCATCGAAACTATTGATAACGATCTTTACATGGAATCTCTGGCGCAAAGTTGCCTCTATCTCAATGGACAGCCTTACCGCTCAGTCTTTACTGACTTACTGGCACTTGCCCACGACGGTCTGGAACTGAATGAAAAAGCCAAATATGCCACAGAGATAACGACTGATTTACTCCGTGAAAGTGGCCTGCAATGTGCCCCTTCGGATAAGAAACTCCTCTTCTGTTATTTCAACTATCTGATTGAATGCGGTTTTATTCCGTCACCACAACAGCAGGGAGAAAAAGGAGAAATCAAGCTTCTTTCAGCAATGGGCGGTTTTCTGGAGCAGTTATTTGATGCAGACCTGTGATCAGTCTGCCTGTCATATTGAATTTTAATAACTAAAAAAAGCGTATTGAAACGGAGTTTATAATGATGCAACAAAACCTCAAGGTGACCCTCGTTCAGACCGATCTGGTTTGGGAAGATGCAGCTAAAAACCGTGAGCATATCGAACAACATATTGAACCGATCACGGACAGCGACCTGATTATTCTGCCGGAGATGTTTACCACGGGCTTCAGCATGAAACCACAATCCATTGCTGAAACAATGGACGGCCCCAGTATCCGGTGGATGCAAGAACTGGCGGCCAGAAAAAGCTGTACGATTGTTGGCAGCATGATTATCACGGAAAACCAGCACTTCTATAACCGCTTGCTGTGGTGCAATGCTGATGGCTCTGTGGCTCATTATGATAAAAAACACCTCTTCTCTTTCGCCCATGAACATCACGAATACACTGCGGGGAATGCGCCGCTGATTGTGGATTTCAAGGGATGGAAAATCGCGGCATTCATTTGCTATGACCTGCGCTTTCCGATTTGGTCACGCAACATCAATGGTCGCTACGATGCGGCAATCTACATTGCCAGTTGGCCATCCAAACGCTCACTTCACTGGTATTCGCTATTACAGGCCCGCGCCATTGAAAACCAAAGCTATGTCATCGGGGTCAATCGTGTGGGGCAGGACGGCAATCAACATGACTATGACGGACACTCCATGCTGATTGATCCATCGGGGGAAATCTTGCTGCATGAAAAAGATCACGAAGTGGTGAAAACCATGCAGATATCTCTTTCTCATGTTCGGGATGTGAGAGCGCGCTTCCCTTTCCTGAAAGATGCCGATCCCTTTGTTTTAACTGAATGATTTTAGGTTGTTTTATCACGTACTGGTAAGTAAGAGTGTCTTATTGAAGGAAGATGGCTAATGGTGATTTCAACTGAATTTGAGCGAATTGTTGCACGTTTCCCGGAAAATATCGCGGTGACACAGGGAAACAAAAACCTGACTTATCACACCCTGTCGGAGCGCGTGACTGCGCTCAGTCATGCGTTGCCCCATCAAGCGGACTGTCAGTTTGTCATCACCTTGATGGAAGAGAGTATCTCTCTGGTCATGGCGGCATTAGCCATCATGAAAGCGGACAACGTATTTGTTCCGCTCTCTCCAAAATTACCGGAACAACGCCTTGCTACATTATTGGCTCAATTTAAAGGTGCGACTATCATCACATGCCGCCAGTGGTTGCCCTTGGTTGAACATCTGCAAGCGGATTATGCACTGGTTCTGGCTGATGACATACTGGCTGATGACATAAGAGAAGACCATGTACTTCCGGCCGGGCAGGGCAGTTCGCAGCCCATAAGCACTTATGATATAAGCACTCGTGACATAAGCACTCATAAAAACAGGCTGGCTTACGTCTATTTTACGTCTGGCTCTACAGGGCAACCGAAAGCCATATTAGGGCGTTCAGACAGCTTATTGCATTTTATCCGCTGGGAAAGCCGTGAACTGAACATAACAGCGGCCGATAAAGTCAGTCAGCTCATTCCCCAAATGTTTGATCCTTTCCTGCGTGACATCTTCCTGCCCTTGCTGAACGGCGCAACACTGTGCATTCCGCCGGCTCATGATATCCGCTATTCACCACACGAATTGCTGGATTGGATGCGTGAGCAGCAAATCAGCATTACCCACCAGATCCCCTCTTTCTTTCAGGTTTTGCTGGAATGCCGGCAATCGGCTGATGACCTGCAATCCCTGAGATATGCCGTACTGTCAGGAGAAATGTTGAAAGGGCCGCTGGTGGAACTCTTTTACCAGCGCCGGTTAAAACAAGCCCAGTTAATCAACATGTATGGCACGACAGAAACCACACTGGCAAGAGTCTACCATCGGGTGACCGAGAAAGACGCGCAAAGTGCGTTGATCCCTGCGGGCAAGCCCATTGACGATACAACAATTATGATTGTTGATGAACAGGGGGAAAGTGTTCCTGCCGGAAGTGTCGGGGAAATTTGGATAAGCACGCCTTTTATGAGCGCGGGCTATTTATTACCACAGACAGATGTACCACAGACAGAGGCATTACAGGCAGAGGCATCACAGGCCGAAGCAGCACCGACCAAAAACACATTACGTTTTATCACACCAGAAAAAGGGGCATTAGCCGGCCAACCTGTTTACCGCACGGGGGATGTCGGTCGCATGGATGAGCAGGGTAATTTGATCCTGCTTGGGCGCAATGATTTTCAGGTCAAAATCAACGGGCAACGACTTGAGACGGCAGAGATTGAGAGTCTGCTTGAACAGCACCCGGCCGTACAACAGGCGGTTGTGCAGGCATTTGAACAGCCTCAGGGTATCCGGCTGGTGGCCTTTATCCGTTTGGCACCGTCAATGAGGGTGACGGCAAAAACGCTGAATATCTATTTAGCCCCGCATTTGTCTGCCGCCATGCGACCTGATGATTATCAGTTTTTGTCCATGTTCCCGCTTCTGCCCAATGACAAAATTGACCGCAAAGCACTGCAAGCACTTGTTGATCGTCAGGCGTCTCTCAATCGGTCATCCCACAATCAATTTGCTCAGGAACGCGGGAATATCCTTGCGCCACAGGGCGAGAGGGAAACAAAACTATCGGCTGTCTGGCAAGCATTACTGCACATTGAACCTATCGGGCGTGATGACAGCTTTTTTGCGTTAGGGGGCGACTCATTACAAGCCATTCGCATGATCGCACAAGTCCGGCAACAGATGGGGCTGAATCTGAAATTCGGGGATCTGTTCCAGCATCCCACCCTTGCGCAATGTGCGGCAATGCTGAGTGCCACGGAGATGTCGGCAGCAGAGAAGGGCGTTGAAGAGTTCGCATTGACTCCGCACAGTGCCAGCTACGAGCAACAGGGCATTTATCTGCTTCAACAGACAATCGCTTCCAGCCCGATCTATAACATGGCCTATGTCGCCCAATGGCAAGGTGCTCTGGATCACGACCGGCTGCAACAATCCCTTGAGGCGCTGTTTGCCTGTTATGACGTCCTGAGAACCGGCTTTCTGACTCAGGAAGGGCATGTGATTGCTCAGGTAGCGGAACAGATTTCTTCAGATATTATCTGGCAGGATCTCAGCCAATACGGAGCACAAGCTCAATCGCAAGCTGAAAACATGATCAGCCAGTTTGCTTCCCTGCCATTTGATCTGGCACAGCCACCGCTATTGCGTGTGGCCGGGCTGACACTGCGGCCACATACTCACTTGATCGTACTGGTGTTCCATCACCTGATTGTCGATGAAGAATCCGTTAAACGGCTGTGGGATGGTTTGCTGGAAAATTACAGTCGGTTACAAATGGGAAAAGCCTCCGACATCCAGCCTGTACATTATGGTCAGCGGGAACATGCTGCCTTTCAGCACCAGCGGATTAACGGGCCAACGGGCATGGCCGCCCGTCAATACTGGCAGCGTCAGTTGGCGGGGCCATTACCCTTAATTCAATTGCCGTATGATTTTCCCACCCCCGCGATGCGCAGCTATCAGGGCGGACAGTTACCGTTCAGTCTGCCAACCGCATTCAGTGAACAGGTCGATGCGCTGGCCTGTCACTATGGGATCACCCCTCAACTGATTTTACAGGCAGGATTTATTGCATTTCTGGCCTGTTATTCACGTCAGAACGACATTCTGCTGGGAACGCCGGTTTCCAATCGCCAGCATAATCAGGAACAGCAATCCGTTGGCTTGCTTTTCAACGTATTGGTTATGCGTAATCAGGTCGATATCAGCCAATCATTCGAGCAATTGCTGGCGCAGGTAAAATCCACCTTTATTGATGCAATAGAGCATCAGGATATGCCTTTCAGCCAGTTGCTGCCTTTATTACAACAATCTGCATTACAACAATCTACATTACAACAAAATAGCGGAGAGGAGATTCACCATCCGGGGATTTCTCCGGTATTCCAAACGCTGTTTACCTACCAGAATACGCCAGCGTCTGAAAAACGAATGGGGTCGATACAGCTTTCCCCGTTGCGTCAGTGGAGCATACCCATCGCCAAGTATGAATTGACACTGGAAATGTGGCGCGAAAAAGACGAATTGCAGGGCGTATTGGGATACGCCAGTGATCGCTTTTTACCGGAGACGATCTCCCGAATGGCGGAGAACTTCTGCCATTTCCTGCCGCAGTTGCTCAATGAACCCCAGCAAGCCATCGGGCGTGTTTCTCTGCTCAGCCCGGCTCAGTGGCAACAACTGCAAGAGTGGAACCAGACTGACAAACCGTTCAGCGATAATATCGGCATCCACCAGCTTATCGAGCGTCAGGTACAACGTGATCCCGATGCGGTTGCGGTTGAATTTGGCGAGCAGACCCTGACTTATGCTGAATTGGATCAACAGGCCAACCAACTGGCGCATTTTCTGATCCAGCAAGGCGTCGGAACGGGCGTTTGTGTCGGATTGAGTGTTGATCGTTCGCTGGAAGCCGTAGTCTGTTTTCTGGCGATCCTGAAAGCGGGCGGGGCTTATGTGCCCATGGACCCTCATTATCCGTTGGAACGCAATCGTTATGTGATTGAGAACGCCCGCCTGCGCCTGTTGATAACACAAGATCAGTTTATGGCAGGTTATCAGGATTGCGAGGTCTTCCTGTTCTCCCTTGAAGCCCTGTTACCACAGTTAAACACGTTCAGCACCGAAAAGCCGCAGGTCGATATTCCGCCTGAGAGTACCGCTTATATCATCTATACGTCAGGCTCGACCGGAAAACCCAAAGGCGTTCCCATCTGCCACCGCAGCGCATGTAATCTTGCGGAGGCGGAAATTGAGTATCTGGCTATTCCGCCGGACAGCCGGGTGCTCCAGTTTGCTTCTTTCAGCTTTGATGTCTCCATCTGGGAATTCTTCATGGCGCTCTGTTCCGGCAGTGTGCTGCTGATGGCACCACGTCTGGCCCTGATGCCCGGCCCTGATTTGCTGGAACAGCTTATTACGCGTCGCGTCACCCATATCACGTTACCGCCTTCGACGCTGGCAGTCCTGCCCGAAACTGACTTGCCTGATTTGCAGGTATTGATGGTGTCAGGGGAGGCATGCGGGATTGATCTGGTGCGCAAATGGGGCAAAAACCGCCGCTTCATTAACGCCTATGGCCCGACGGAAGCCACGGTCGGTACGAGCAATGCCGATTTAACCCCAGAAGATACCCTCGTCCATATTGGCCGGCCGATCCCTAATTTTCAGGTCTGGATTTTGGATGAATACGGCGCACCCTTGCCCATCGGGGTTGCGGGAGAACTCTGTGTTGGCGGAGTGGGGGTGTCAGAAGGGTATCTTAACCGGCCTGAACTGACGGAACGCAGTTTTGTGCCTGATCCATTCAGTGCCCAGCCCGGTGCCCGTCTCTACCGTACTGGTGATTTGGCGCATTATCAGGCAGACGGAAACCTTGTCTATCTGGGGCGCATGGATCAACAGGTAAAAATCCGGGGTTACCGCGTGGAATTGGGCGAGATTGAGAGCGCCTTGCGCCGTCATCCCGCTATTTCCGGCGCAGTGGCCATGGTGCGGAAAGATTATCTGAACGCCAGTGCTATTGTGGCCTATTTACTCACGCAATCTGACACATCAATTGACGAGTCACAGATTGAATCGCATTTGAAAGCGTTTCTCCCTGATTTCATGCTTCCTTCTTGCTACGTCTTTTTGAGGGAATTTCCGCGCTTGCCAAATAACAAAGTGGACAGGAAACGCTTCCCCACACCGATGCGACAGGCAGACGAAATCGTTATTGAACCCGCCCATAACGAAACGGAACAGGCCATTATCCACGTCTGGCAGACCTTATTGGGACATCAGGCGATAGGCCGGAATACCTCATTTTTCGCGGCCGGAGGGCATTCTCTGCTGGCTGCCAGAATGGTGGCAATACTTGCCAGCCAATACCAGCTGAATTTTAAAGTCAGCGATGTTTTTACCTGCCGTACACCGATGAAGCTGGCAGAACGGGTCAGTCCGGCCACTACCCAGATTTTACTCAACTTACCCACGATCCACGATGCACCGCTGAGTTTTGCCCAGCATCGGATGTGGTTCCTTGATCAACTGTATCCTGACAGCAGCCGTTACCACATTATCAACATCAAAACCTTTCCTGACGAAATAGAAACAGCGCGGATGCAACAAAGCATCAATCTGCTTTTCCGTCGTTATCCTATGCTGAACCTGCGCTTGCGGATGGAAGGTGATACACCACGACAATATTACAGTGACCAGCCGCCTCATTGCGTCCATGAAATTATCGACGTGCGGGATAAACAGGAATGGCAGCAACAATTACAGCAGCGGGCTGCCAGAATGATGGCAACACCGTTCCGGCTTATCGGAGAGCCGTTATCCCGCTTGTTACTGGTGACCGATGCCCGGCAGGGAACGGCATTAATTTTTTGTCTGCACCATATTTTGGTTGATGAACAGTCGTTGGGACAGCTTGATGATGAATTGATGTCTCTTTACCAGTGGGGAGAAAACGCACCACAAATCTCTGCGCCTGATTACCTGCAATTTGCCACATGGGAACGCAGTGCTGAAGTCCAGCAAGAGTGGCGTTCACAATTGGATTACTGGCGCGGTGTCTATCACTCTCTGCCGCCGATGGTGAGATTGCCCCAGAAAGGTAACGGTAACGTTGTCGCAGAAGATGCGACAGCGGCTTACCATTACCTGCCGCTTTCCATTGAGCAAACAGCCGCTTTGCGTCAGTTGGCCCAACAGCAGGATACGACCCTGTTTACCCTGTTATTGGCGGCATTCCAGATCTTATTGCAGCGTTACAGCAGCGAAGGGGCAGACTCCGGCGATATTGTCATCGGAATCCCCGTTTCCCTGCGCGACAGGCCGGAATTACAATCCGTTGTGGGATTGTTGCTTAACACATTGGCTTTGCGCCAGAACGTGGATATCACCCTGCCGTTTACCGAGTTTCTGGCCAATAGCGCGCAGACATTGAATCAGGCGATGGCTAACAAAGACCTCCCGTTTGAGCAAGTGGTGGATGCGGTAATGCCAGCGGGGAAACGTTCTCTGTCTCCTCTGTTTCAGATCATGTTTGTGTTCAATGCGTTCCGGCAGCAGACTGATTCACGCCTGCGCGAACAATCACACGAACAATCAATAAATAATTCGGAAGCAAAATTTGATTTAACGTTGTTTGTGCAGGAAACAGAAAACAGCCTGCAATTACGGATTGAATATCGTGAGGCATGTTTTGCCGAGGAAATGGTCGCGCAATTGATGGCGCACTATGCTCAATTATTGGATAGCGTGATCACGGCATCCAACCAATTTATCTATCAACTGGATCTACTGTCACCACAAGAACGGCAACATCAGATAAACAATCTGAATAACACTGAGAAGCGATTGCTGCATCCGGTCGTCCATCAATGGTTCGAGCAGCAGGTGCGCAAAACCCCGCAGGCCATTGCCCTGAATGCGCTTTCCGGAACAGGACACGTACTTAGCCATAACCCACTTAGCCATAATCCACTTAGCCATAACCCACTTAGCCATAACCCGTTGAGTTATCATCAGCTTAATCAACAGGCGAATCGATTGGCGAAAGAGTTACTGGAACAGGGAATTGGTGCGGGTTCACGGGTCGGGATTTGCCTGCCGCGTTCAGCCATGCTGATCACGGCGATACTGGCAGTCATGAAAACGGGCGCGGCTTATGTCCCGATGGATACTGCCTATCCGGTCAATCGGATCAGCTTTATGTTGGAAGATGCCCAAGTGGCAAGGGTGATCACCACTGATGAACAGGCCACCAGACTCGGTCTGCCCAAGCATCACGTCATATTGTTGACCGCCGAGCAATTAACAAAACAATTAACAAAACAATTAGCCGAACCATTGACGGATAATCCGGACACTATCGCCGATCCTGAAATAACGATTTCGCCGGAACAACCTGCTTATATCCTCTATACCTCTGGCTCTACGGGGAAACCCAAAGGCGTTATCATTCCGCATCGGGGGCTGGGTAATTACCTGCAACATGCCTGCGAACATTATGCCGACCCAAGCAAGCAGGGTAACACCCTTCATGCGTCCGTCTCCTTTGATGCCACCATTACCAGCCTGTTCTTGCCGCTTCTACAGGGGCAAACCTTGTTCATCCTGCCTGAAGGTGAAGATATTCCGGCATTGGTGCAGGCTTGGCAGCAGTTGCCGAATTTGGCCATGGCGAAAATCACGCCAGCTCACTTGGAACTCCTGAGCCAGCAATTGCCGTCAGAGAGTCTCGGGCGGATACCCTTACTGGTGATTGGTGGCGAAAGCCTTTCTGCCAGCGCGCTGCGTTTCTGGCGTCAACATGCGCCACAGGTCAGGATCATCAATGAATATGGCCCGACGGAAACCACGGTTGGCTGCTGTATTTATGACATACCGGCGGGTGATATCGACGGGGAGGGTGTGCTGCCGATTGGTCGTCCGATAGCCAATACCCAACTTTACCTGTTGGATGAATGTCAGCAATTAGTGCCCTTTGGCGCGGTTGGTGAACTTTACATCGGCGGGATGGGTGTCGGTCTGGGCTATTTCAACCGTCCGGATATGACAGAAAACCGTTTTATCGCTGATCCGTTCGCAACCGCTCGACAGGCGAAGCTGTACCGGACAGGAGATTTAGCCCGTTACTTACCGGACGGCAATTTACTGTTTCTGGGCCGCAGAGATCAGCAAATCAAACTGCATGGCTATCGGATCGAACTGGAAGAAGTGGAAGCGCAGCTTACTGCTTGTCAGGGCATTTCCCAAGCGGCGGTGGGTTTGCGTGATATCCACGGGCGTCAGCATCTGGTGGCTTATGTGGTCATGAACCAGCCCGCAGTCAACGAAGCGGCGGCAGATGCCGATATGGACAGAATACGCAGGGAGCTGAGCCAACGGCTACCGGAGCACATGTGTCCCACGCAATGGATTATGCAGGAAACCCTGCCATTAACAGGGAATGGCAAGATTGATCGCAAGGAACTAGCGCAGATCCCGTTGGCGGAAAAGCCGCGTATGCCGACCCATCGGACAGCCGTTACCGTACTGGAGAAACAACTGACAGAAATCTGGCAACAGGTGCTGGATCAGGAGAATCTGGGCATTGATGATGATTTCTTTGTCTTGGGCGGAGATTCCATTCTCAGCTTACAGATTGTATTCAGGGCACGGGAAATGGGTCTGCGGATCACGCCGAAAATGCTGTTTGATTATCCGACTATTGCGGCACTGGCAGCCGTGGTTATGCCGATGGTCATTGCTGATGACAAAACGCAGCCTGTGCAGGGTGAATACGCTTTGCTGCCAATCCAGCGCTGGTTATTTGAACAACATCATGCCAATCCTCACCACTATAACCTCTCTTACCTGTATGCACTGGAAGCGGGAACAGACATTCCGGTTCTGACACAAGCGCTGGTTTTGTTAATTAATCAGCATGATGGGCTACGCTCCCGCTTCCCGCTGACCGGAAAACATGCACAGAAATATGCGCAGATCGATGCCCCTGTTGCCGCATGGCAGATAGAACAAGTTCATATTAAGGAAAATCCGGCCAACGAAGCATTGCTGCAAGCGGCGGCTGAACGGCAGGCACAACTGAATATTGAAAATGGCCCTCTGCTTACTGCAACCCATTTCACCACCGCAGCGGGTGATTATTTATTGCTGACTGTTCACCATTTAGTGGTTGATGGTGTTTCATGGCGCATTATTACGGAAGATTTAACTCACTACTACCGGACTTTGCTGGCAGGAGAAACCCCGCGTCTGGCGACGAAAAGTGCCTCTTTGATTGAATGGGCATCTCATCTGGCAGATTACGCCCAATCCGGGCTGGCGCAACATGAACGTCATTTCTGGCAGCAGAAACTCCATTGCTCTGTGCCTTCACTGCCTTGTGATCGGGGAGAAAAACCGTTCCCGGGTTTAGTCAAAGAATCGGCCAAATACCGGCTGATGCTGGATATTGCTGACACAACCGCACTGGTGCAGCATACCGGACAAGCTTACCGTACCCATACCGGTGATTTATTGCTGTCGGCTCTGGTAGCAACACTGCAACGCTGGAGCGGTTCAGGAAGATTGCATGTGGATATGGAAGGGCATGGACGTGAAAGCCTGCATGAAACCGTGGATGTCAGCCGGACGGTAGGCTGGTTTACCGCCATTTATCCGCTGTTGCTGGATTTGCCTGCATCTTGCCCGCCGGAGCAATTGATCCCGATGGTCAAAGAAGCGGTACGCCAAGTGCCTTACAGCGGCGCGGGTTATGGCGCGCTGCGTGCTTTCTCTGACATGTCTGGCATGAACAGCCTGCCTGATTTCCCGTCGGCAGATATCTGCTTCAACTATCTGGGGCAATTTACCCGCTCATTCCATCAGACACCCTTGAGCGGCGTGGCCGACATGGTGCGGGAACACCGTCATGCGCCTGATAATTTCAGGCAGTATGCGCTGGAAGTGGACAGCTACATTGATGAGGGACAATTGCAGATAGAGTGGACGTACAACCGTCAGTGCTATCAGGATGAAACCATCGATAAACTGGCAACGGCAATGAAAGAGCAGATTATCCGGCTGACTGAACATTGCATGGCTCAGCAACAGACGACTTACACGCCATCCGATTTTCCGCTCGCTCGTCTGAATCCAGAAACATTGCACCAGTTACAGCAGCGTTACGGTGTGATGGAAGATATTTTCCCGCTGACATACACCCAGGAAGGCATGTTGTTCCACTCGATGGCGGAACAAGGCAGCGGCCTGTATCACGAACAGTTATGTTTTAACCTGCCCCAAGATGTGAATATTGCCCGTTTACAGCAGGCATGGCAGAGAGTGGTCGCTTATTATCCTATCCTGCGCAGCCGCTTTGAACTGAGTCTGGCTGATGAGCCATTGCAAGTGATTATGCCTCACCAGACACCGGAGTGGCGGCAGCATGATCTGCGGCTTCATCAGCCAACCGAGGCGGAGCAACATCGCCAGAATTTACTGTCGGCGGATCTGGCCGAAGAATTTGTACTGAACCACGATGTACTGACCCACAATGTACTGAACCACGACGTACTGAACCCTAATAAATTGTATCGCTTCACCGTACTGCAACTGCCTGACGAACAGACACAACTGATATTCAGCCATCATCACGCCATTCTGGATGGCTGGTCAGTCAGGCTGATACTGACGACCGTCGAAGCGATTTACCATCGCCCCGATGATGTATTGCTGCCCGCTCCGGCGTTTAAGTCATTTATTCGCTGGCAACAGCAGAACCGGAAAACATGTCAGGATTATTGGCAGGCACGGCTGGCCGATGTCACTTCGGCAACACCGTTGCCTGCGGCTCATCCGGTAAGGACGGCCAGTCAACTGAAACAGCGCCATGCTTTCTGCCTGTCCGCAGAACTGTCTCGCCAATTGGCAGAAACAGGCCGCGATTATCGCCTGACGCTCAGTACGCTGGTTCAGGGGGCTTGGGCATTGTTGTTGCAGCGTTACAGTCAGCAGGATGAATGTCTGTTTGGTATGACCGTTTCGGGCCGCCAGGCGGATTTGGCCGGGATCGATAAAATGGTGGGGCTGTTAATCAGTACATTGCCGATCCACATTACCAGCCATGCCGGCCAAACCGTGGCTGACTGGTTGGGCACCATTCAGCAGCAGTTGCGGGAACATGAAAAATTCAGTGCTGTTTCGCTGGCAGATCTGAAATCGGCCTGTAATCTGCCCGCCTTTGATACGTTGCTGGTATTTGAAAATTACCCGCAGCCATCGGGATTAAAGGAAAAGCTGTTTGAATTTGAACAGGCAACGGAGAGCACCAATTACCCACTGACACTGGTCACGGCATTCTCTGACCGTTTGCATGGCGAACTGGTGTATGACACCGGACTGTATGATGAGTCTGTCGTGGGACGTCTGGCAGGGCACTTTACCGGTATTCTGACCCGATTGATGAATAACATGACGGGAATGCTGAACGATATTGCATTGTTGGATGAACAGGAAAAACAACAGTTGTTGACGCAATGGCAAGGGCCGGAATTACCCATTTTTACCGGCAATGTCTACAGCCTGTTTGACCGTCAGGTACAGCGTTCTCCCCAACAGATTGCCGTTGTTGACGGACAAAATCAGATTAGTTACGCGGAGCTGGCACAGAGAATAGAGCATATCTGCCATTGTCTGCATCACGACCAGATTAGCTCGGGTGACAGGGTTGCCCTCTATTTGCCGCGCAGTCCGGACTATATTGCCGCGATGCTGGCTGTCAGCAGAATGGGTGCCTGTTATGTGCCTATTGATACCTCTTATCCTGCCGAGCGGGTCACTTATTTGCTGTCTGACAGCCAAAGTCGTCTGGTTGTGACTCATCAGGCGTTGGCAGCAAATTTTGCTCCTGATATCGCAGTACGGGTGCTGGATAAAGAAACTGATCCTGTTCCGACGTGCTCTTTGCCGCCATTCAGTTGTGAACTCAATAGTGATGACGCAAACGCACTGGCTTACCTGATTTACACCTCCGGCTCTACGGGAATGCCGAAAGGGGTCATGATTGAACACCTTAGCCTGATTAACTATCTGACGGATGCCAGCCAGCGTTATCAGGTCAGTGCGGATACCCAAAGCCTGCTCCACTCGTCCGTCAGCTTTGATGCCACACTGACCAGTCTTTACCTACCGCTGCTGCATGGCGGCACGATCACGGTAATACAGGATGATGCCGGTATTGCGTTAATGGCAGAGGCATTGCAGCAACAAGATAACCAGTTATTGAAAATCACGCCGGCCTATCTCGGTCTTTTGGGGGAATACCTCAATGCACAGGCAAAATCCCATGTGAAGTCATTGGTCATCGGGGGGGATGCCCTGAACTGTGAAACGGTACAGGCGTGGTTGTCTGAGGCACCGGAGCTTGGCGTGTTTAACGAATATGGCCCGACTGAAACTGTTGTGGGCTGTTGTGTCCACCGTGCTGACAGGGCGCAGGATTTACAGGGCATGATGCCGATTGGTTTGCCGATTGCCAATACCCGACTGTTTGTGCTTAACGATGATCTGTCACCGACACCCTTTGGCATGGCAGGTGAGTTGTACATCGGTGGTTTGGGCGTGGCGAGAGGCTACTGGGATCGTCCCGAACTGACCGCAGAAAAATTTATCACCTTGTCAGAACCGAACGGCGAAATCCGGGCTTATCGTACAGGAGATCGGGTCTGTGCCCTGCCGAACGGAGAGCTGCTCTATCTCGGACGCTATGACCGACAAATCAAACTGCGTGGATATCGTATTGAGCCGGGAGAGATAGAAGCCCAGCTTATGCAGCACCCGCACGTCCAGCAAAGTGCTTTGATCCCTTATTCCGATGAACAAGGTGAAATGCGGCTGGTGGCCTGTGTTGCCCTTAAATCGACCGCCAAAGCTGACATTTCTTCGGAAACGCTATCTTTGGAAACCGTATGGTCAGAAACATTACGCGATTTTCTCAGCCGGCATTTACCCGTCCATATGCTGCCCCATGCCATTGTATTGCTGGATGAGATGCCACAAACCACTAATGGCAAAGTGGATCACGCCGCGTTACTGGCGCTGTTGCCTGAACATTTGTCTGTGTTACGGCAGCAAGAACAACATTCACTGAGCAAACCACAGACACCATTGGAAAAACGGCTTGGCGGGATTTGGTGTGATGTGCTGCAACGGGAAGACATCGGATGTGACCAGAATTTCTTTTCTCTGGGCGGGCACTCACTTCATGCGTTGCGTATAGCCGCCCGAATTGAACAACAGCTATCAGTCAGGATCTCTTTAGCTGAATTTTTACGACATCAAACCATTACACAGCTCGCTCGTCTATTGGAGCCGCGTGTTACAGCGGAAAACCCTGTTCGTTACGGCACGATCAAACGTGTTGTGCGGGGAATGTGAATAAAAATCAATGAACAATGGAATTAAACAAAATTGAAGGGGAGTCACATGCAGGAAAACACATTTCAATTTAAAGCATCCCAGGCACAAAAACGGTTGTGGCTGCACGAACAACTCGAACAACAATCGGCGCTTTACCACATCACAACGGCATTGATGCTTGAGGGACAATTAGATATAGCGGCATTGCAGCAGGCTATCAACGATATGTCGGATAGACATGAATCTTTTCGTACCGATTTTGTGTATCAGGACGACACGCTTTATCAACGTTGCCATGAGTCGGTGACCTTGCCGCTGGAGACGATTGATCTGTCCGCACTGAGTGAGACCGAGCAAAAACAGCGGTTGCAGCGGGATAGCCTGCAACCGTTTAATTTGCAGCAAGCGCCCCTGTTGCGTTTCACCCTGTATCGCTGCGGGACTGAGTGTCACTATCTGGTGATGGTGCTGCATCACCTTATCTCTGATGGCTGGTCTGCCGGTATTATCAGCCGTGAACTGACCACGTGCTATAACGCCCGCCGACGGGGAGATGCCCCAGAACTGCCGGAACTGCCCATTCAGTACATTGATTATTCTGAATGGCAGCACCAACAGAGCGACGATCCCGCGTTTGGTGAATCTCTGGCATGGTGGAAACAAAAACTGGCGGGCAGTGAGCCTATCGCCTTACCTTTTGACTATCCGCGTCCCAGCCGTCTCAGCCCGCGCGGAAAGACACATTGCTTCACTTTATCGCCTCAACTGACACAGGCTTTAACCGCACTGGCACAGCAGAACAATAAAACGCTGTTCACGACCTTGCTGAGTGCGTTTTACCTGTTATTGCACCGATACAGCGGTCAGACGGATCTGGTGGTGGGTTCGACGGTATCAGGGCGCGGGCAACTGGAGCTGGAAGGTATCATCGGCTTCTTTGTCAATACACTGGTCTACCGGATTGAACTGGAGCCGGACGCAACGTTTACCCAATTGCAGGATCAGGTGTTTGACACAGTACTTGCCGGATTAGAACACCAACAAGTGAGTTTCGAAAAACTGGTTGAGGCGATCAATCCCAAGCGTGATTTGAGTTATTCCCCGCTGTTTCAGGTGATGTTCTCCTTTGATGAATCCGGCACCACGGGATGGCAGTTTGAGGGGGTGAAAACGACGCCTCTCACCTTGTTGGGCGATAGCGCCAAATTCGATTTGACATTATCAATGGAAAAAACGCGGCTGGAAAATGGCGTGGCGCAATTGCAAGGCGCGTTTGAATATAGCAGCGATCTGTTTGATGAAGCGACTATCCGGCAAGTTGATGCCAATTTCCGTTTCTTGCTGGAAGAAATCGCCCGGAACGCCCATGCTGTTCTGGCGGATTACCAATGTATTGATGAAGACGAAAAACAGTGGCTGCTGCATGAATGGCCGCGCAAACTGGCGCACCATCCGGTCAGCCAAACCCTGCATCAGGCGTTTGAACAGCAGGCATTGCAGCGTCCGCACGCCATTGCTCTCAGTGCCGATAATGGGCGGTTGTTGACTTACGAACAACTCAATCAGCGCGCCAATCAATTGGCACACTACATTGTACAAATCATGCAGCAAATGGAAATGGCACCGACTGACGCGCCCTTGATTGGTCTCTGTCTGGAGCGTGACGAAGAGATGCTGGTTTCCATTCTTGCGGTATTGAAAGCCGGGCTGGCTTACCTGCCGATTGACACAACTCATGCGCCGGAGCGGATACGTTTTTACGTTGAGGACGCCAATGTGCAATTGGTGATTGGTGTACCACAACATCAGGCATTGTTTGATTCCAATAAGCTGGATTACCTTTGCATCGACACGGAAAAAACCTTCATCCAGACCATGCCGCCGGATAATCCTGACGTGACCAGTCAGCCGGATTCTCTGGCCTACGTCATTTATACCTCCGGATCTACGGGTGTACCGAAAGGGGTAGAAATAACCCACGCCAATGTCATGCGACTGTTCCATGCCAGCGAACGTCACTTTGATTTTACCGAAAACGATGTCTGGACGTTATTCCACTCCTGCGCGTTTGATTTCTCTGTCTGGGAAATATGGGGAGCGCTGTTGTTCGGTGGTCGCCTCAGTATTGTGCCTTATTGGGTCAGCCGTACACCGGGAGACTTCTATCAGTGGGTACAGCAGGAAAAGGTCACGGTATTGAACCAGACGCCTTCTGCTTTCCAGCTATTCATTGCGGCAGACAGCCAGTTGAACGGAGCGAAAAAAGAGGACGAAAAAAGTGCGTTGTCACTGCGTTATGTGATTCTCGGTGGTGAAGCGCTGGAACCGGCCAAATTACAGGGATGGTTCAAAAAACACGGCGATGAACAACCCCACATCATCAATATGTATGGCATTACCGAAACCACGGTACATGTGACTTATCGCCGGATTATGCAGCCGGATGCCTTGCAGGGCGGGAAAAGCCCGATAGGTGAGGCGTTGGACGATCTGGAAATTTTCTTGCTGGATAAACAGCACAGATTGTCTTTGCTGGGCGCGGTGGGCGAAATGTATGTAGGAGGCGCAGGAGTGGCACGGGGTTATCTGAACCGCCCCGAACTCACGGCACAACGTTTTATTGATAAGCGGCAGATTTTTCCGCAGGCAGACGCCGGGCAGAGATTATACCGGAGTGGGGATTTGGCCCGCTTGCGTCGTGACGGTTCACTGGAATACCTTGGTCGTGCTGATCATCAGGTGAAAATCCGGGGCTTCCGCATTGAACTGGGTGAGATTGAAACTGCACTGAAACGCATTGAATCGGTGGATCAGGCCGTCGTGATCGCTCATCAGGATGACGCCAATCATGCTCTCCGTCTGGTGGCTTATATTGTTGCGGAGACGGTGGCGGATACACATTCAGGTCACTTATCGTCTGAGGAGAAATTATCAGTCGATGCATTGCGGATTGAATTGAAACACACCTTACCGGACTACATGTTGCCGTCTGCCTTTATTTTTCTGGATGCCCTGCCGTTGACCCCCAATGGCAAGATTGACCGTAAGGCATTGCCCGCGCCACAACAAGTACGTCCCCAGCTTGCCAGTAAATATCAGTCGGCACGAAATGAAACAGAAACAGCATTGTTGGCGCTGTGGCAAGAAACGCTGCCGGTATCCCAGATTGGCATTCACGATAACTTTTTTGCCTTAGGGGGGGATTCCCTGCGTGGTGTGCAACTGACGGGCAAGGCTCAGAGTCACGGATGGTCATTGACGCTGGTGGATCTGTTCCAGCACCAGACCGTGGCAGAGTTGGCGATATTGGTTGATGAGCGCAGCAAAGAGAATCAGCCGACAGAGCAGACGAAGGCTCCGTTTAGTCAGATTTCGCAGGAAGATCGCCAGCGCCTGCCGGAGAACGTTGTCGATGCTTATCCGCTCAGCCGGATGCAGGCAGGCATGTTCTATCACATGAATCTTTCCCCTGATGCCAATGTGTACCACTGTACCGGATCAACCCATCTGCGCATCAACGGGCAGTTTGATGAGCAAGCATTCCGCGAGGCGACAGCCCAGACAGTGGCTGCCCATGATGTATTGCGCACCGCGTTCGATATGGAAAGTTACAGTGAACCCCTTCAACTGGTGCTTGAATTTGCTGAATTGCCGACTGTCGTTGAAGACTTGCGCCATTTATCTGACGCAGAACAGGACGAACGCGTAAAAGCCTTACTGGAAGCAGAGCGGATAAATCCGTTTGATTTGCTCAATCCGACACTGCTGCGTTTCTTCATCTATTTACGCACGGATAACTCATTCCAGTTTACGATGACTGAATGCCATCCCATATTTGATGGCTGGAGCTATAACACCATGATCGTAGAGGTGTTCAATCGCTACGCCACGCTGACCGGACTGGCCCAATGGCAGGCACCGGATAAAAAATCGCTGGAATACCGTGACTTTATTGCACTGGAGCAAGCGGCGATTGCCGATGAAAAAAATAAAGTTTACTGGGCACGAAAACTGGACGATTGCACCATCATGGAATTGCCCCGCAAACCGCCTATTGATGCGGTGGAGGATGTGGATGGTGTGGATAATGTGGATAGTGTTGGCCCGAAAATAAAATCATTCTCTTTGACACTGGATGGTTCGGTCTATCAGGGATTGCGTCATCTGATGCAGCAACTTGGCGTACCACTGAAAAGTGTTTTGCTGACAGGGCACATCAAAGTGATGAGCATTTTCAGCGGGGAACATGACATTCTGACCGGTATTTCTACCAACGGACGTCCGGAAGCACAAGGCGGGGATAATCTGTATGGCTTGTTCCTCAATATATTGCCATTCCGCCAGATCTTATCCGCTGTTTCATGGCATGAACTGATCCGGCAGGTTTTCGCCAACGAAATTGAAGCCATTCCCCACCGCCGCTATCCACTGGCGGAAATCCAACGTCAATTCGGTCAGCAACCGTTGCTGGATGAAGTCCTGTTTAACTACATTGACTTCCATGTTTATGACCAGATGGCATCAGAACTCGGATTGGACGTAATAGGCAAACTGCATACCCAGGATGTGTACGAGGGGACGCATTTTTCCCTGACTGTTCATTTTCAGCACAAGACCCTGACTTCGGCATTAATCAGTGATCAGGTTTCGATCCAGATTGATTACGATGAAAATAAATTAAGCCGTGAACTGGCGGCGGATATGGCTGAGTGCTATTCGGCGGTCTTTACGGCAATGGTGACAGAATCCCAGAACCTGCACTGTGCCGATCACTTCGTTCCTGTGACGCAGCAACGGAAGATTGAGATTTTCAGTCAGGGAGCACAGGGTTATCAGGGACAACAAACTCTGGCTGAACTGTTTGCTGAACAGGTTGCCCGTTCACCTTCTGCGTGTGCCATCGAACTCGGAAAACAAGTCGGAAAACAAGTCGGGCAACAGTCCGGAAAACAGCAGCTCAGTTATCTGGAGCTAAACCAGCAATCTAACCAACTGGCACATTTGTTGCTGCAAAAAGGGGTGAAGCAGGGACAGCGGGTTGCTTTATTGCTGGGGCGCAGTGTCGAATTGATTATATCGATTCTGGCATTGGTCAAACTGAAAGCCGTTTACCTGCCGCTCAATCCCGAAGATCCGGACGCGCGTCTGCTTGAACAGGTTGAAGATGCACAATGTGCATTTTTCATTACGGACAGACGGGTAATCGACAGTTCACTGCCGATGAAAGCCGCCAATTTATCCGCTGTGATATGGCTGGATGCAGAACAGTCAACATGGGCACAAATGCCTGTCACGGAGCTGCCGGACAATCGCGATCACCCTGTTGAGGGCCAGACTAACCTGCCTGCCTATGTCATGTATACCTCGGGATCGACCGGCAAGCCAAAAGGGACGCTGATTGGGCAAAAAGGCATTATCCGCTTGGTTAAGGAGGTCAGTTATGCTGATTTCCAATCCTTTGGGCGTTTCCTGCAATTGGCGTCCGTCAACTTCGATGCCTCAACACTGGAGATCTGGGGACCATTACTGAATGGCGGCTCGATTGTCATTTACCCGCAAAGTGCCATTTCTGTGCTTTTGTTGGAAAAAATCATCAAAGAAGCAGAAATAGACAGTTTGTTCCTGACGACATCATTGTTCAACCTGATTGTCGATGAACGTCCACAGACACTGCAAACGGTGAAACAGTTGATTTCCGGTGGTGAATCCATGTCATCCGCCCATGCCAGCCGTATCAGCAAATACTATCCGGCATTGCGTCTGATTAACGGTTATGGCCCAACGGAGAATACAACATTCACCACCGCCTATCGTTATCGTGGGACGGAGGGCAACAGTGTGCCCATCGGCAGACCCAATGAAGGCAATCTGGTCTATATCCTCAATGCGTTCCATCAACCCGTGCCGATGGGTACGACTGGTGAGCTGTACATTGGCGGTGATGGTCTGGCACTGGCGTATCTGAATCAAGAGAGCCTTTATCAAAATCTGTTTATTGATAATCCATTCGATAAATCCCTGTCAGCCCGGCTGTATAAAACCGGCGATCGCGGGCGCTACCTGCCCAATGGCGACATCGAATATCTGGGGCGCATTGATAGCCAGAACAAGATCCGGGGTTATCGGATTGAAATTGGGGAAATTGAAGCCGTGTTATGCAAGCACCCTGATATTGAGCGCGCGGCTGTTCGGATCATTGAGGAGACACGGGGTAAACGTATTGCGGCTTATATCGTCCCCCGGGCGCAAAAAACATTGGATCTGATGGAGCTGCGCATTTATCTGGCGGAAAGATTACCGCGTTACATGATCCCGGCCTATTTCCAGACCTTACCCTCTCTGCCGCTGAATGCAAACGGCAAGCTCGATATTGCTCGTCTGCCATCCCATGATTGGGGTATGACGGCGAGTGATCCAGAAAGAGAAAGCATGGCCTCAGAAAACACAAAAATAGAAACAGCCCCGTGGGAGTTATCGCCCGACCCTGTCATACAGGCCATTCAGCAAGTCTGGGCCGAAGTACTGGATATGGAATCTCCCGATTGTGATGAGAATTTTTTCGATCTGGGAGGCGATTCTCTACTTCTGGCGCGTGTCCACCTGAAACTGCATGCGTTGGGTTATCCCCGTCTGTCCATTATTGATCTGCTCAACTACTCCACTATCCACCAGCTCGCTCAGTTTATCAGCAGCGGACGGAAACAGGGTGAGCACAAAGAGTCGTTACCTGTCATGGGGATGAAGTCAGAAAACAGGCCAATGAATCAGAACAATCTCGCTGATGGACGTCAACGTCTGGCAAAACGACAGAAAAAAATGCAGCACAAAGGGTAATGGGAAAAGGGATAGCAAATCATGAATAATACCGATGTCAATAACGCCCAAACGACACAATCAATGGATCTGTCACCTGATTTTGAAATGAATGATCCTGAAACGAATGATCCTGAAATAAATGGCTTTGAAATCGCCATTATTGGTATGGCGGGGCAGTTTGCGGGTACCAATGATATTGATGAATTCTGGCAAAATATCGCTGCCGGTGTGGAGTCTGTCAGGCCATTGAGCGATGAGGAACTGGATACAGCAGGAGTCACGATGGAGGCGCGTGAACGCGCCGACTTTATCCGCAACGCTTCCGTACTCAACAATCCAGAAGACTTTGATGCTGAATTTTTCGGTTATTCGCCCCGGGAAGCGCAGGCGATGGACCCGCAGCAACGTCTGTTTCTGGAAACGTCATGGCTGGCATTGGAGAATGCGGGCTATGCGCCGGAGAAATTTCCGGGCGCCATCGGCGTATTTGCCAGTACATCCAGCAGCAGTTATTTATTCCACTATTTATTGAATCACTCCGCCGTGATGCAGGAAGTTTTGTCGGACATACTGTTATTCGGCAATAACAGGGATCTGCTTTCGACCCGGGTGTCCTATAAGCTCAACCTGAGAGGCCCCAGTTTTACTGTCGGTTCGGCTTGTTCCAGCTCAATGGTGGCTTTGCACTATGCCTGCCAGTCTTTGCTGGCCGGAGAGTGCGATATGGCATTGGGTGGCGGCGTACATATTGGTTTTCCATGCCATAGTGGTTATCACTTTGAGGGCAGCGGCATTCTCTCCCATGACGGACATTGCCGCACCTTCGATGCAGAAGCATCCGGCACACTGAGCGGTGATGGCGTTGGGACGGTGGTGCTGAAACGGTTACAAGATGCTTTGGACAGCGGTGATCATATTTATGCGGTGATAAAAGGCTCAGCACTCAATAACGATGGTGCGGAGAAAATCGGTTTTACCGCCCCCTCGGTTGCAGGCCAGACATCCGTGATCCAGCGCGCATTGCTGGCGGCTGAGGTTTCGGCAGACAGTGTCAGTTATATCGAAGCACACGGTACCGCCACCCATCTTGGCGATCCGATGGAAATGCAGGCCCTGATCAATGCTTATGATCAGGAAGCGTTGGCTGTTCAGGAAGGTATTCTTCAAGAAAGGGAAATTCAAACTCCTTGTGCCGTAGCGTCTGTTAAAGCCAATATTGGTCATACGGATTCTGCCGCCGGTGTCACCGGCGTGATGAAAGCCGCCCAGATGTTGACCCACCGCTACCTGCCTCCGGCGGTTAACTTTACCCGCCTGAATCCTGAAATTAACCTGACAGGTTCAAGATTCTATATTCCGACCGAAGGAAAAGCGTGGCAGGGTCAGGGCATTCTCCGTGCAGGTGTCAGTTCCTTTGGCATGGGTGGCACCAACGCTCATATGATCCTGGAAGAAGCGCCGTCCGTTCCGCCATCCGGCCCGGCCCATCCGCAACAGTTGCTCTGCTTTTCAGCCAAAACACCGGCTGCATTACGTGGAAACCTAATGAAATTCCGCAACTGGCTGGATAAATCCCCTGAACTGCCATTGGCTGATATCGCCTATACCCTGCATGTTGGCCGTAATGAAATGGATTATCGGTACAGTCTGGTGTGTCATGACCACGCAAATGCCATAGCTGTGCTGGACAACTATTTATCTCAGGCTGCACAGGAAAATATTACACGTACAAATTCTTCAGGCATTTCTTCAAAGACCTCTTCAACCGTTGTCTTTATGTTCAGCGGGCAGGGTTCTCAGTACTCCGGCATGATGCGGGGCTACTATGAGCAGGAAAGCCGATTCAAGGCCGTGGTTGATCACTGTGCGGCAATTTTGCAGCCCTTGTTGGGACGCGATATTCGCCCGCTGATCTTTGATTCGGCAGTAAGCAATAAAACGTCGGCTTTGTATGAAACACGTTATACCCAGCCGGCCCTGTTTGTTGTCGAGTATGCCCTGAGCCAATTGCTGATGGAATGGGGTATCCGTCCCTCGGCCTGTATGGGTCACAGTATTGGTGAATATGTCGCGGCTTGTCTTGCCGGCGTATTTACGCTGGAAGATGCGCTGACGATTGTGACCAAGCGCGCGGAATTAATGAATCAGATGCCGACCGGAAAAATGCTGGCAGTGGGATTGGACAGAAGGATATTACAGGGTTATCTCCATGAAGGCGTAACACTGGCTGCGTGCAATGCCCCCGAATTTTGTGTGGTATCGGGAGAAACCGAGGCCATATTGTCACTGGAAGCCACTCTTGAAGCTGATGGTATTGAAACCAGAGCGTTGCATACTTCCCATGCTTTCCACAGTGCCATGATGGAGGATTGTCTTGAGCCATTCAGACAGGTATTTGAGGGCATCACACTGTCACCGCCTGATCTGCCATTTATCTCCTGTGTAACGGGTGAGTGGATTAGTCGCGAGCAGGCAACATCGCCGGATTATTGGGTGCGCCAGTTGCGTGAACCCGTCGAATTCAGTCAGGGCATTGCGTGTTTGTTATTTCCAAAAACAACGTCTCCAAAAACAACGTCTCCAAAAACAACGTCCCCAAAAGCAATGTCCCCAACAACAGTGCCCCAAAAAGTCCCTGTTTTGCTGGAAGTGGGGCCGGGCAGCGCCCTGTGCGGACTGGCCAGAATGCAGGTGGCAGCAGGATTGGCATACCAACGTGTTTTTAGCAGTACACGGGACATCAAGCAGGAAGTTCCAGACAGGCAACACTTGCTGAATGTATTGGGGCAATTATGGCAGCAAGGGGTCTCCGTCAATTGGTCAGCCCTTTATCAGCAGCAGACGCGCCGTCGTCTTCCTTTACCCGGATACACTTTCCAGCATCAGCGTTACAGTCTGGATACATTAGTCAGTCAATCTCTTGTTCATCATTCACAAGCCAAACTTTCTGCCCCAAAAGCCGGACGCTTGCCACTGGAACAGTGGAGCCACCAGATCCGCTGGAAACAAATGTTTGCGCCATCAATGGATAATATCGGGCTGGACGGGCAGATTTTCCTGATTTTTATGGATCGATTGGGCGTAGGTAAGCAGTTGGCTGTCCAGCTTGAAAAACATGGCGGAAAAGTCTGGCAGGTAGTACAGGGCAGGCGTTACAACGCGAATATCGCCTTGCGTCGGATCACCATTAATCCTCAGCATGAAGAAGATTATCAGGCATTGGCGATGCTGTTTAAATCCCGGCAGATTGAGGTTAACGACATTATTCACGCATGGTCGGTAACTCGCTCATCCTCTATTTCATTGCAGACGGCTTTCACGAATTATGAATCCTTGCTGCACATTGCCCGCCAATTTGCGGTGGGCAGAGCGGAAAACCAGCATGACACCTTACTGAAAATCAACATTCTCTCTAACCGGTTACACGCCATTTCAGAACATGATCGCAACGATCCGGCCAAAGCGTTGCTGATTGGCCCGTGTCGCGTGATCCCCAAAGAATTTGAACAGGTAGAGTGCAAGAGCATCGATATCTCATTGTCTGCCAATCAATGGTCGTTGCCTTTATTCCATTCATTGCCCTCCCGGACGCTATCGGTATTGTTGGCAGAGATTGTCAGACATTCAGGCAATCGTTCAGGCAATCACTCAGGTAATAATTCAGGCAATAATTCAGGTAATAACTCAGACAGTATCGTGGCAATTCGTGGCAGAAACCGTTATCTGCCGCTGATTGAAACGGCCACATTGCCCGTTGCTGTTTCACCCTCTTTCAGGCAGGGCGGTACTTATCTGATCACGGGAGGATTCGGCGGTATCGGTGCCACGATAGCGACTCATCTGGCGAGCCGCTATCAGCCTCATTTGATCTTCATCAGCCGCAGCGAATTGCCGCCGAAAAATGAGTGGTCAAATTGGCTCGACAATCATGATGCCAACAATAAACGGTCGCAGAATATTCGGTTACTGCAACAGTTACAGCAGATGGGCGCTTCAGTGTCTGTTATTTCCGCTGATTTAGCCGATGCCCGTCGGGTCAGTAAAGCCCTGACTGATATCACTCTCCAGCACGGACAGATCCACGGTATTTTCCACAGTGCAGGGATAGCCGATGCAGGGTTGATTCAAAACCGGAAATTAGAAGACTCCCTTCAGGTTTTCCGCTCAAAAGTGATGGGTACACAAGTGCTGGATGGCTGTTTAAAGCATCATTCACTGGATTTCTTCGTTTTATGTTCATCACTGGCATCCACGGTAGGCTCAGTCGGTCAGGTGGCTTATTGTGCCGCTAATGCGTATGAAGATGCCTTTGCCCTGTTACACCATCAACACCGTTCGGGCAATAGACGTCAGACCCGCTATCTGGCTATCGGTTGGGATTCATGGCGGGAAGTGGGAATGGCGGTGGATAGCCTGAGCCGGTGGTATCAGGATGAAGAACAAGAAGTCATTAAGCACGGTATTCAGCCGGAAGAGGGATGTCAGTTACTGGAACGTCTGCTGGCTCATGATGACAGCGTTTACGCCATTTCTACGCAAGGTTTACCGCTGCCGGATACCGGTCATGAATCAGAGGAAAACATGTCAGCGGAACAAAGTCTGAATACGGACAAACATTCCGCTGCCCAGAAAACACAGGAACAGAAGCTGTATCCCCGTCCGGTGCTGAGTGTTGATTATCAGCCACCGCGTAATCCGACAGAAGAAATCATTGCTGATATCTGGCATGAAAAAATGGGTATTGGCCCGTTGGGAGTGTTTGATGATTTTTTCGAGCTGAATGGTCATTCACTCATGGCGGTGCAAATCATTGCAAAAATCAAACAACGGCTGCAAGTGGCATTTCCGGTCGGATTTATTTATGAACATCCCTCTATTGCGCAATTGGCGGAGCAAGTTGATTTACGCAACAAACAGCAAGTGAACAGCGCTGTAGATAACCAGAAGGGGGAGGAATGAGTATCAGAACGCCGATACGTCAATCAGCATCCGTCTATCATTATGGGAAAAATTATGGGAAAAATTATGGGAAAAATTATGGGAAAAAAGGACGGGAGCCGTGGCTCCCGTTGGGATATACCCAGCACTGCTTCTGGTTTGTGGCCAGTGCGCTCGGGGATACGGTCAACAATCATGTCGGCATCCTGATTGAAGGTGAACTACGGGTAGATTTGCTGGAACAGGCCATCAATGCCCTGATTCAGTCACATATCTCCCTGCGCACGGAAATCCTGGATTATGCTCCGGTCCAGCGGCCTTGCCATGTCGATTCGTTTGACTTGCCCCTGTTGGATTTGTCGGGTCATGATGCCGCTGAACAGGAACAGATCATTTACAAAAGTATCCAGCAGTTCCTGAATACCCCATTTGACCTGAAATCACCTCCCCATCTGCACGCTAAACTATGCCGACTGGGAGAAGCAAAACACATGCTGTCTTTATGCTTTCCCCATATTGTGGCGGATGGTGGTGCCATTCATCTGTTTGAACAACAATTGTGGCGATTTTATGCTCAGGGATGTCAGGGCAGAAAACCGCAATTAACCATTGCGGCTCATACCCAGATTGGTGAATGGGTTCGCTATGAACGGGAAAATTACCGACGTCAGGGGCAGCAGAATCTGGCTTTCTGGCGAGATCATCTGACGGGATACCCTTACGCGCGTTTTCCTGAGCGTTATATCAATCAGGATGTTCTGATTGATCACGAATTCCTCCTGCCATTTCCCGATGACAGCTACGAGCAACTGGATGTGCTTGCGAAACAGCAAAGAGCAACATTGCAGATGGTATTCATGACGCTGGTTGCAGAGATTGTTCATGAGATGACGGGACAGTCACGCTTTTCGCTCAATTCAGTGCTGGAAGGGCGGGAACAGTCAGGCAGTGAGACGCTGATGATCCCTTTATTGCGTGTCATGCCGGTGCCTGTCTGTATGGACACAATCATGGATAAGACTTCACAAGGAGAAACCGCAACGCTTGCATTACTGGATCATATCAGGGCAAAAATACTGCGGGCTTATGATCACATGGAATGCCCGTGGAGTATGCCGATAGGCGTCATGGCTGAACAACGCTGGAGTGCCAGCCCGAAAATATATTCTTTGGCTATCCGGGCGGGAAGCTGGATTTACAGCAAAATTTTCCGGCGTGCTGAGCTATATCCCCGCTTTCTGGCAGATCTGTTTTTTATGGAACCTAACCCGCCACAAGCGCTGTTCCGGCGTCAAAAACACAATAAGGCCGTTTCTGATCCGACAATTAACATCAACATATTACAAGATATCTTCAAAGTACCGACAGTCGATTCAAGTCCGGGAGGACTGCGTCTCAGCACTTATTGGCGAAGTGAACACCGGGAAGAGCAAACTCAGCCGAGTCAGGCTATTTCCACCCGGTGGGAAAGTGACTCTATCAATATTTATGTCACACTTTCTGAGAAGGGTTCACCGATCATGCAGATTGATTGCTGCTGTTTCAGTCAGGCAGGAATGGCGCAATTTACGGGATTGCTGAAAACAAAGCTATCTTCCCTTTCCCAATTTATCACCAAGTGAGATACAGGAACCTTATGGGTATTCAACACGGTATTAAACATGGTATCCAACACGGCACCCAAGACCGTGAGAAAGTGATTGAGTTCGATCAAGTCCGCAAGAACTACAAAGATTTTCAGGCGCTTAAAGGCATTACGCTGGATGTTAAGCGCGGTGAGTTCATTGGCTTACTCGGCCCGAACGGAGCGGGTAAAACAACACTGGTCGAAATATTGCAGGGCCTGAAAAAACAGGATTCCGGCACTGTTCGGGTGTTGGGTAAAACGTGGCAACAAGATTCACCTTACCTGCGTCAACGTCTCAGCGGTGTCCTACAGGAAACGCTGTTTATCAATAAACTCAAAGTTGAAGAAGTGCTGAATCTTTTTGGCAGTTTCTATGGTTGCTCCCGCAAACGGACACAAGACGTCATGGAGCTGATTGAACTGACGGAAAAACGTAAAACCTATGTGGAAGGGCTGTCGGGTGGTCAACGTCAGCGCTTGGCACTTGGCGTCGCCATTATGAATGAACCGGAAATCCTGATCCTGGACGAACCCACGACCGGCTTGGACCCCCGGTTCCGCCACGATACATGGGATATTCTGCGCAAACTTAACCGGGAAAAACAATCGACCATGCTGCTGACCACCCATTACATGGAAGAGGCGGAATATCTCTGCGATCGCATTTGCATCATGAACCGGGGTGAAATCATCGCGCAGGGCAGTATGGATGATTTACTGAAACAATATTGTCACGGTGACTGGGTGGAATTAAGAACTCAATTTCCTGAGCGTTTACAGGCATTGAGTCAACATGCCCAAGTCCTGAATTATGAGTTCGATGAAAAGAAGAATAAGGTCTATATGATGATCAACGACTCAACCAGTTTTGTAGCCTATCTTTTTGAGTTTGCTAAACAAGTCAACGTTAATATCAATGAATTGGTGGT
Organism: Xenorhabdus littoralis; assembly: GCF_033949345.1. Classification (NCBI taxonomy): domain Bacteria; kingdom Pseudomonadati; phylum Pseudomonadota; class Gammaproteobacteria; order Enterobacterales; family Morganellaceae; genus Xenorhabdus; species Xenorhabdus littoralis. The sequence goes on along the minus strand of NZ_VCDP01000034.1, from coordinate 34,015 downwards.
CAGGAAGAAAACACTGGATGACCTGTTCATGACTTTGGCAGGGAGACGATTCCATGAATAGCGCACTAATCAACTTAATGACGACCCAGTTCAGACAATATATGCGTGAACCAGAAATTCTGTTCTGGTCATTTGGCTTTCCGCTCTTGCTGGTCTGGTTACTGGGTATATCGTTTTCATCCCAGAATATTCCTGAAAGGGATGTCGGCATTGTTTTACCGACGGAAATTGCGGAACAGCAGAAAATCAAAGAGTGGGGAGAAGGGCTTGCGGCACAGGAGCACGTTATCTCCGGCATTATCAACCAGAATGAAATCAAGCGCGATAAGCTGGTTAAGGTTAAATACCGCATCAAATATTATCCCGATCGTGACGCCGTGGTGCTGGGATTAAAACGGGGTGATATCCAGATGTTTATTGAACAGAATGCGGAGGGAAAGCGCATTCACTATATTGATCCCCAGAACAGCGATGCCCTGTTGACATACTACCTGCTCAACCAGCAGAAAGCAGAACAGGCAGACCGCGATCTCTTCATTCTGGAAACCCCCGGCTTGCGCTATTTAGATTTTCTCATACCGGGACTGTTGGCGATGGCGATCATGGAAACCTGCCTGATCGCCGTCGGTTGGGCACTGGCAGAAAAACGCATTACACGGGTGACACGCCAGATGTGCATCACACCGATGAAAAAATCAACATTTTTGATGGCGCACATTCTGGCCTGTCTCATCATCAACTTTGTTGAAATATTAATTATTTACTGGTTTGCGGAAATCTACTTCGATGTTGAAATGCAGGGGTCGTTTTCCGCTTTCCTGCTTTTATTATTAGCGGGAAATATCTGCTTCTCAGGCATGGCGGTTCTGGTGGCATCCCGCGCGCGCAAAGGACAGACAGCCAACGGATTGCTGGAAGTCTCGATTTTGATACAGATTCTGTTATCAGGGATCTTCTTCAGCTACAAAAACTTCCCTGAGTGGATGGCAAATATCGTCGAATACCTGCCGCTGACCATATTGGCCGATAATATACGCAAAATATTTATCGAAGGCGGCGATGTCATGCAGACCATCCCGGCAGCCATTATCCTGAGTTTAATCGGCGTGGTGATGTTTATTGCGGGAATGAAAATCTTTCGTTGGTATTGAGTCTGGTACTGCTAAGATGTTTTTGTTTGAGGCATGATTAACGTTCTGTGAAAAAACAAAAAATTGATCGTGCCTCAGGCTTTTATTTCACATGAGTACAAACAAAAAATTGTCCGGGATCACAACGAATATCACTTATTTACTCAGTGACTGGGAGCGATTGCGTTTCGCGTATTGCGCAGAAAAATTGCTGCCCGCACTGTCAACTGTTCCCGTAATCACATTAGCGGGTGATTGGATGATACCCGAACAGTTGTGACAAGCCGGAAAGTCTTGTCCTGCATTTGCCGTGGTCAACCGTTTGGTGAAGATTGATGATTGAAGCATGGCCTTGGCATAACGCGCCGGACTGAGGGGATCAGAAGATTCGCCAGCATCCTGATCTGATTTAATAAATACTTTGTTCAACGCCTGTACTTCGGCATGCAGACCGGCAATACCCGCCATCGTCGGCAGGATGTTATTGTTATGTGCGATATGCTCTTCAACCAAGCGTTGAGTCATCGGGTGCAGCGTTTGTCCATTTTTTTCATACATATCCCGTAATCCTTTGATAAAGTCAGGAATACTTGTTATCCGATATTCATTTGCCATGTTATTTCTGAACGTATCTTCGATATCATAGGCAAGTTTATTTCTCCGTGGCCCTGTCGGTCTGTTTATTTCAATGGTTTTTTGAGGTATTAATTCCACACTGGGGAACAGTTTTCCGGGGGCCAGGTTTTGATTATTATCCTTAAAGTTAACAAACTCATCTTGATAAGCGTTGTTATGCGAATAGCCGGCATGGGCAGCAAAGTTTTGTAATGCCTTTTTGGAATATTTTTTGGGCGTTGGTTGCTTTTTCTTGGGGAGAGGAGGTTGTTTGGATTCCTCAAGAATTGAGTCTGTTTTATTCTGGAATTCCTTCATGACAGAAGACAATTGACGCTGATAGGCAGCAGAGACTTCTGCTGTATCAGGTGTATCGAGATGCAAAGCTTCCAATGCCGTATTCGATTCTTGCTTTTTCCTATAAATCATTTTGTTGTCATAACTGTATGTCATATTTTTTCTCCTGAAAATATATCTTTTATATCTGTATCTATGGCGATATCAGAGGACATATCATTCAGTAAAACATAGGTATTTCTACCATCTTGTTTGATTGAATGAACATTGAAGGCGGTGTTTTTGGGGAAAAGGATTTCTGCCTGCCCTTCATTATTTTAAAAAAGATTCTTCTAATTTGGAAAAATAATCTCTTTCTATATCTGCTTGTTCTATTCATTATATTAATGCTGAATTGAGACTTAAGCATCTTGTTATTAATTTTGAGTAAGTATTGTATGCTGATGGTGATTTTTATTACTATGAGTTAATTATATGTCACTGTTTTTTGATAAAAGTTTTAATATCTGTTTATCAATGCTGTTGATTTTAATTTCTATTTTATTTTTAGTTCTTACCATAGTATCTGCGGTTAATTTTTCGCCCTTTATTCTAGAGGAAAATCCAGTAAGACTCATTTTGTTGTCGCCATATTCTTTACGCATAAAAGTGACTGCGTCAGAATGGCTTTCATTTAACACTTCACTAATTTTTTTAGTGAAATCTAATATATGTTCAGCCTTATCACTGCTGAGTTTTCCTGATGCTTTATGACGTGATACTGCCAGATCAGCAAGTTTATATACAGGAATTTTAATTGGAGTTATTTGATTCACCACTTGTGATGTTAACATGTTGGCAGCAGTGACTTTCATGTTGTTTTTGTCAGTTTCATTTTTAATTATTTTAGTAATAGGATTTTTATCATAGTTATTGATGTCGAATATCATGTTCCTTGTTTTAGGATAAGGATGTGCGATCCTTAATTTATTATTTAATTTTTTAATAACTATATTATTAAGATAGCTTAATCCGAATCCTGACGCCGCACCAACTATAGTACCTATAACTGGGACTGGTATAGCGGTTCCTATCGCTCCTCCAATAGCACCACCGGTTACAGCCCCTCCTATATTTAATATAGAGTGTAGTGCAGTAGAGCCTATATTTTTTGCCAAATTAATATTGGCTGTTTCCGCGGAATCCATTGATTTTAAAGTTAGATCCAGCCTCTTTAAATGTTCTTTAACAACAACCATCCATTTGTAATATTGGGATATGTGTTCTTTCCAAAATTTATATTCTTGAATTTGATTCAAACTGACATGACTGTCTCCGAACGCCGTATCTGGAGCTAATCCTATTTCTAATCTAGCGCTGTCTATATCGTCATCAGAAGAATGAGTTGGTTGTGTTGAACACGTTTTTTCTTTTGTTGTTTCTCTAAAATATATAGGCATATTACGTTTCTTATTTAATTTCTATGAATAGTGATAAAATATATTAAATATAAATCCAAAAACTCAGGTTAATTATGTTAACGGCGGTTTTTGAATTTATGCGTTACATTAAATTATCATGTGTATTTTTGATAAATCTCTTAATAGGGAGATCTATTATTCTTGTAATCATTTTCGATTTTTTTAAGTTGCTCATGAATTTTTGATACTTTATTGTATAAACTTTCGCCTTCTTTTGTTAAAATTAATCCTTGGCTTTTTCTTTCGAAAAGTTTGACGCCTAATGAAAACTCCAGTTTTTTTAAGCTCCGACAAATAGGTGACTGTGTGATAAAGCGTTCCTGTGTTGCTTTGTTTATTGATTTATTCTTAGCTACAGCAATAAAATTTAAAAGTTCTTTCGAAGTAAACACCTGTATTCCTTCTTTAATATAATAGCATTTATTTACTAACTTAATAATTAACATGAATAAATTGATTAATTTTTATCTTTAATAAATTATTTAGTGCAATGATTTAGAATAATACCCTCATTCTTTGGGTGGCAATAATATATATACATCAGTATTTGTCAACAATTGTCTGTGTAAATTAATACATAAATAAAAACGATAATTAAAATAATAAAAATTAATGGGATAGCGATAAAATATAAAATATTACTAATGAATTTAGGTGGTTAATTGTAAGTTTAATTTAAATATCTGTGAGTTTGTTTTTTGTTTGTGCTTAAGAATACCCCCATCAATTATGATAATAAATAAACTCACTGAGTTGATGGTGATTTTATTTATATCGCTGATTAATGTTGATATATACCTAATAGACTCCAGTTTTTAGTCAATAAAGTTTGAAGGTCAGCCTGATAGTTGAATAGAGTCCGTAAAATATTTTGTGTGAAGCGGTATTTTGAATACAACTTTGATCACACGGAAATTGCTTTTATCTTTTCCGGTTAAAATTGGCCATGCCCGGTTTTTGTGAATTGGAAACGAACCCGGGATTGTCTGCACCTGGTTTCCAGCTGACTTTCATTTTTGCACCAATACTATTATAAAACTGATTGAGTTCATTAATGTTGTTGGCAATTGTCCATTTGCCTTTGCTGACAATGGCAACAGGAAATTCACCGGGTTCAGCTACGACTTTAACAATTCCCCCGTGCTTTTTTATCTCTTCTTTTTCTTGATCCATCGCATAAGCAGGATAACTTACCTGAGGTCCATGCCTGATAACATTATGTTCTATCTTGTTAAATGGCCGGTTTATGTCAGATTCGGCGATATATTGATTAATGAGATCAATGATTCTTTTTTCTTCTGATGAATTGGATGGCACTGAATGAGGTTGTCCTGTGAAACCGATCATGTCATGCATATCATAGTCCCCCGTGAAGGGTAGTGCGGCCCAGTTCTCTTTTTCTTTCAAGGCCGAAAGGCTGGCTTCGAGATTGTCTAAATCGATGGGATAAATTTTTCCATTGACCTGTCCATCTGATAATCCGTGATCGCGACTCATATAGACACCTTGAAGCTGTCCGGTCTCTTTATTCCAGTGGCCGACATAGCCTTCAATACCCGCAGCCTGTACTTTCTTTATCACATCAGGCGCTTGATCTTTGGGATAAGCCTTGTTGATAGAACCGGGTTTGATGGTTTTTTCCAGAATATCATGCCCCTTGGCTGCGGCACCTTGACTTAAGGCTCTCAGTGTTGGCGCACCCGCCGCCCGAAAACTAACAGCAAAATTACCATTTTTAGATGCTTTTTCAATTGCGTCCATATGGCCTTGCCAAATAAATTCTCTCTTAACTTGTTGACGAGTAAGAGTGTCATTAACCGAATGATGTGGAAGTGTAATTATTTCATCAGAGAAATGAGACGATGAAGATGCTTCATGGATATTGTGATTTCTCTGTTTAGGTTTTCTCTGGTAATCAGAATGTATTGGCATATTGATTCTATCCTTAATTAGGGTTTCAGATTTTATCTTTTATAAGGTTTTAAATTGTTCATCGGGATAGTTGTTAAAAAGGATATTTCAGCATCATTAACGGGTCCATGATTCAGGGCGATAATTGTTGCGTCTTCGAGATTCGGTGTATCAAGAAGAATGGAAGGTTTCATATTCCCGGTTCTTCCATTTGGCAATGGAATCAATTTTCCTTTATCTACGCCAATCTCATAAAGTTCCATTGATACTTCATAAAGTGGTGCTCCTGAGCTTTGCCCTCCGGCTTCAGTATTGACTGCGGTAGAAACCCAAACGGTTGAGCGATCTTTGGTATATTTTATAAATGTGGAAAGGTCACTTAGCTTAGGTGTTCCTGCTTTCTTCCATTTATTAATCTCATCAATAATATGCTTGGGCAAACTCTCAACATTGTCATTACCCAAAAATACACTGGCAAATTTCCTCGCTTTTTCACTGTCAAGATGCACCCAGGCTTTAAATCCTTCAGGGCTACTTGTTTGCAACTCTTTTAAGCTTCGGTTATCTGCCCGATATAATGTAAATGGTTTTTTTGCGCTGTTTGTTGGCGTTGGTGCTGCTTTTGAATTTTGTGTATTAACGGCCGTTGTACTGGCAGGAATTACTTTTTCAGAGGCCACGGGTGCTTTTGTGGTCTGTTGAAATGCCTCTGTTCTCAAAGGCGCTTGGGGGCGCAAAGTCAATGGGCGCGGGGCAATACGTGGACGCACTGTTTGGAACCCTCCATTCGAATCAGATTGTTGAAAGTTTTTTCTCAACTCAGCTATTTTTGATGATGTTGCATGACTATCATTGACAACATCTTGATTAGGACGGGAGGATTGATTTTTATTTTCTTCTTTCTGTTTAAAACTATGCACAATAGTACTCCGATTTGAAAAACGTTATTTAATGATTTATAGAAATAACAATAAATTAAATGCCGAAAAGATGACTTTTTTCTATGTTTTTAATACAGATGCCATAATCATCGATCTTGGTGATAATATTGTTATCACTTAACCAGCGTTCAAAAATTTTATTGATTTCTTCCAGATAGTTCTGGCGGGTAATGCCAGAGACAGACAGAGATACAGAGACTTTTTCTGGGTTGCTTGGAATAATAATATCTTTCATCGTTAACAGTTCAACTTTACTTAGTGCCAGCCTAATATTCTCTTGATTTTCCAATTCTGTAACAGGGAGTTTCTGTAATTCCGTAATCAGTAATTCCCGCAAAGTATGACTAATCGTTTCCTGACTGAGTGAAGCGGTTTGTTCCACGGTAGAAGAAACAGTGCTTACCGGAGTCGCATTATCTTTAGCATCGGTAAGGCTAATTGGTACTGTCACTGAGTAATTCAGAGAGAGTCGTGGGCGATTCCCCAATGATTGCCAGAAATTCCCTAAGCTGTTTAAACTTTCTTTCGGCGGTACAACCTGAGTATAAGCACCGGGAATTCCCGTCAATTGACGGTTATTAATCAAGGCGTTCAAGACTTGTGACATGACTTGTATTGCCTGATTATCAGGTTGGCTGTCAGGACTGCTGGCATCTGTTGCGGGTTTGGTCGATTCCCAGTAGGTAATCAGGTAATTACATTTAATATTGACCCAACCCGGCAATAATCGCCCCGAAGCGGCATTAAACACTCTGGATTCTGTTGTTCGAAGCTGTAGATCTTCATGGATATCATAAAGAAAAACACTCACCATTGTGTCTGATTGAACCGTGTCTAATTCAGGTAAGTCAAAACGAATCGCAATTTTGTCACCCAGATATTTTTCCAGCATAGTTTTCATTGCCTTATTAACTTCAATAACGGTTTGCGTTTTAAACATAAATAATCCTCTTAATTTATTATGTTGATACCTATTAGGTAATCAGTATATTCAGTTATTTTTCTTGTATTTTTCTTGCTATGAATTTTAAAAAGTTAATCGTCCCACTTTGGCTAATTCGCGTTCCAATGCCATTTCGATATTTTCATTGCTGACTTCATTGTGACTATTTTCTGCGGCAAAGAATGAAGACAATAAAGCAATATTGCGAATATTCGCCCCTGTCACACTGGTTCGTTGGGCTAATTTATCGAAATCCACATCTTGGGCGATTTTTATATTTTCAGGCCAGATTGCCTGCCACATTTTCTTGCGGATGATTTCATCCGGATAAGTAAAGCGGGTAATAAAAGTAAAACGACGATTAAAAGCGCTGTCCAAATGGCTGCGGTTATTGGTGGATAAAATGACCAGCCCCGGAAAATTTTCCAGCCGTTGCAGTAAATAAGAGACTTCAATATTGGCATGTCTGTCTTGTGCATCTTTGGTTTCGCTGCGTTTACCAAACAGGGCATCCGCTTCATCAAAGAATAAAACACCGGCATCCTGCTCGGCCAAATCGAAAATACGGGATAAGTTTTTCTCGGTTTCGCCGATATATTTATTCACGACGGTAGATAAATCCACTTTGATTAAGTCAACGCCGATATAATGAGCAATCACTTCTGCTGCCATCGTTTTTCCGGTGCCGGAATCACCATAAAACAGGGCACTGATACCAGTGCCATAACCAATCTTATCTTTAAACCCTCCTGCCAAAATTTGTTCCCGATACTTAATTGCCGTGAATATTTCTTGTATTTGCCGGGCAATTTCATCGGAGACTAACAAATCTTTTAATGAACGTTTAGGGATAATTCGCTGCGCCAATTGACCGAAATTTTGCTGTGCCCGTAAATTGAGAGCCTTGCGGATATCACATTGCTGCAAGATACCCGAAGGATCTCGCTGCTGTTGGTAAAGTTGCGCCTCTTGCAAAATCAATGGCAGGGTTTCGGGATTAAACGCGTAACGTTGGCTTAAGGCGATGACATCAATATCATTTGAACAGTTATTGGGTAAGCCGGTCGTCAATAATCTGGCTTTTTCTACCGAGGTGAAAACGGGCATCTCGATCAGTAATGTCGATATCTTTTTCAGCCATACTAACGGTGAATAGGGTTCAACCAGACAAATAACCCTTAATTCTGGTTGGTTTAATAAGGCTGACAGAGGATCCAGTCGCTGTTTATTCTGTTCTGCAAATAAGCAAAAATTTCGCAACAATAAACAGGCACCCCGCATGCGAGTCTCCCGCAAAATAGGCTTTATGTGGGAGAATAAGGTTTTATCATCGTTATCAGCCAATTTAGCCATATCCACCAATAGCGTTTGGCGTTCTTCCGATGCCATCATATTGGCAACCGCATAGGCTCTGGCACTGTCAGCCATGCCCCGTAACAAAATAATAGGCCGAATTTCATCGTGCTCAGATAACAGAACATGACCCAATGCTTGTTTTAAACCTGCGGGATAACCGCCGATCTCTGTAGGTGTTATCCACTCAGCACAATGTTCTAAAGCGGGCGTAATATAGTGATGTCCAAGTAAAAAATGATATACGCCGCTGTCAGTGATAAAGGGCGTCTGGAGCCAGGACAACGTTTTTTGGCGGCTATCAATGGATAATAGCTGGCAGCCAATCAAAGGCGACCGATGCAGAAAACTGGCCTGCTGTGCCTGTTTCTCCGGCACTGAATGGCAAAACAGTTCCAGCGCCAGCGAAAAAGAAGGAAGCCGGGATTGTTGTTCCCCCTGAATCAGCGCAAACAGGTGATAGTAGCGGCTATCAAAATGAGGCAGTAAACCCAGCAGCAAAACATCTCTTTCAAAATCAGTCAGTTCAAAACGTGTAATCAGGTCAGTGAATCGGGATGCCACGGGAGTGATGGTTTGTGGTATTGCCAGACAGTCATCATTGAGCCAATGAGGTTTACCCAGTGGATTATCCAGTCTGGCGATAACGTCTTCTTCGGTTAACAAAAACTCATCAAGGAGATCTCCTCGCTGACCTGATATGCAATGGAAATGGTATTGAAGAACCAGATCGATGCGTTCCAGTTGGCTAAATAAAAATGTCAGATTAGGGTCATTATTTTGTTGAAATAAATCAGAGAAAACAGGCGCTGTATTCATAAATTTTTACTCAGACTAAATGATTGTGATCGAGGGTTATAACCATGTGATGGTAATGGGTTGTTGCAACCAGCTAAAACTCGCTATATTCATTGGCCACGGCCATTCGTTTATTAGTGCATCGTAAACTTCGGGTTGAATATGGATGTTTGTTACACCGTTTAATTCACTCAATTCCCCGGAACGTTGCAGAAATAAGTGTCGTACATCGCGGGCGCTCATTTTTTTCCAGGCCGGAAGTTGTATAAGGGTTTTTTCCAGCCATTGGTTGATGGCCGCTCGCTGTTCTGGTTCTGGTGAACGCCATAGCGCGTTGTCATTTATGGGAAGGCCGCAGATCACTTTGTTTAGTGTCAGTCGCCATGCAGGTATTTCCTCTTCGGCCCAAATCAGCCAGTCAAGTAAACAGACGGCCTCTCTTTGCGCTTCAAGGCTGATAAATCGGTTTTTATCCAATAAATCAAAGGTACGGAAAAATGTTGGTAGTAACGGCCATAAAATTATGCAACCGGCATTGCTGATGGGTAAAACCGACTGTGCTGATGGAGTTTGAATTCTATTATCAGGTTGTATGGATGATATTTGCGCTGATAAAGCCGATTCCAGTAATTCTTTGTGTTGCTCCCTGTTTTGTAAAGTTGCAGGGTTTTGTTTTACCGTCTCCTTTATCAAACCATGACGCTGTTGTGTGGCCGCTGATTGAGGGGGTGTTTGCATGGGCTGGAGTGCAAATGGCGGTGCTGTATCCATTGGCATGTCAGTTTTATTATGATTCTGTTTTAATAGATGGCTATCATTTTGAGTAATATTTACCCTCGGTATTTGCTTATTTTGAGTTTGTAGTGTCGTTTTTGTTAGCGTATTTGCTTCGTTATTATCCTGCCTTAATGGATTAAAACTATTATCAATAATGTTTTTTTCCGATGTTAGTTCATTTTTAGTTTGCAATGTAAGTGCTTGTTGTGAGTTATGTACATATTTCATCTGATGCCGAAGATAATATTCAGCAGCTAAACTCAGTTTTTGGGGTGTTACTTTTGTATCTGTGATTACCTGCGCTTTTGAATTAACAAATTCAGATGTTGTTTCAGTAAATAACCGACAAAGCATAGCAAGAACGTCTGGCTGACAGATCTGAATTAAGCGGCTTAACCCCGCAGGTTGTAAACAGTGTTTGGCTAACATAGGTAGCCATTGTTGGGATTGGTGATTGATCTGTTGCCAGTGTTCTCTGTCAATATTCAAAGTATTTGTTGCATGATGTTTATCGTCATCAGATGACCAGTTTCCCTTGTGTAAGTAATGATCTACTTTTTCTATTAATGGAGATCCAGTAAAGGTGTGATGGGAAATACTCTTTTCTGATTGTGGGAAATATCTTTTCTCTTTCCATGGAGTATGTTCGGAAGAATAAAAGTATTTTTGAAAAGTTTTTCTTAATTCAGATTCTAGTTTTATGGGGATTTCTGTTTCAAAAAAATCTGTCTCAATATTACCTAAATCCAAGGCTATTTTTTCTAATAATAATTTGTTATTACTGGTTGATTCTAATTTTTTAATATTTTCTTTAATGATTGTTTCTAGCTTGTCATTAAAGAGATACGAGCATTTATCCATTATTTTTTCACCATTATAATCTATGGATTCAATGGATATGATAATTCTGTAAATAATGCAATTTGTTTCTTTGACCAATGGAATCATCAAATAACTTACTCCATAAATAACATTAGTGATGTAAACTAGCAATGAGTATTAGTTAATACTCACTGCTACTAATATAAATTTAAAAAGTTTTATTAGAGTTTCATAATAAAGGCTAATAAATAATAGGGCGGAACTACATCAATGCTATGGCTATGTGAAGGGGATGAGGCTGTTGCTCGGTGATCATGTCCTTCTCCTCCGCCTGTTTCTGATGTGTAGGCATAATAATTTGCCCCTGATGAAGGATTCATCCATATTGCACTATCTGAGACAGAGATGGAATTATTTATTTGATATTCGGTTTGGATATCAGGGCTATAACTATATTTAAATCCACGACTATTATAGTAAGACATACCCCCAATGTGTTTATGACTAGGTATGTGTGATTCTTCCAATATAGTATCTTTCACAGTAACACTTACCGAAATTGTCTTTGATGTTGTATCTTTGGAAAAGTTTTTTCCATTATCACTCCCACTGGCTTTACTGTTGCTTTTTCCTATCTCAGAAATTGTTTCACCACACATGACAAAGCGACTTCTTAAATCTGGCGTTCCATTATTACCATCACAAAAAGCCCATCCAGTAGGAGCACTATTACCAGAGAACATCACAATCATTCCTTTGGGTAATATTTTATTGGAATCAATACTGACACCGTTATTGTCCACTTTTATGCCATTACCGGCTTTAACTGAAACACCATGATTATCAACGTTAATCCCATCGTAAGGTTTAATTGCTAATGCTTTTTTATCAAAATGCAGTCCGCCGGTTGAATTCACAACGGTCTGTAAAGTTCCATCATCTGTCAAACTCAAACCGTTACCCGGTTCTCCTGATTGTCCAGGAGTTTGTCCAGTCGCTTTACGACCAACATCCGCAATATCAATCAATTCATTAAAATCAATTTGTAAAGGAATACTGCCGTCTTTAAATTTATTTTTTAATTTATCAGTTTCAGGCCCAATACCTTTTGAGTCAGATAATTTTTGTTGCTCTTGTGTTTTTGCAGAATAACGAATCTCTTTCATGACTAACCCCATAAACTATATTTAATTTAAAATTGTGATTGGTAGATATTTTTTCTTATTCGTTCTCTTTAGGAACATAGAATAATTCATTCTGGATTATTTTATCGGTATTCCACTGATCGTTATTTTTACCGACAACGTCTTCTCTTTGGTGCGGTGTAGCAATTCGCATTGTTCCTATGCCTTTTAAAGCAGAAGGTAATTTACCTAATGTCAGGCTCTCCAGAATCGAATAGGCAGAATCACCCAGTGGTGCTCCGTTATTTTGCCAACGTTGATAAGTCATGCCGAAATTTAAAAATGCTTCCCGATCCATCCAGTGAATAATCATAGAAATATGGGCAGGGAACTCGGTAAGAATGGTTTCTTTTACCCACTCTTCTAATTTATAGGGATCAACACCGGACACTTTAATTAAATCACTGTTTACCACCACGCTGATAACAAATGAAAAACGATCGGTATTTTCAAATTCCTTACCCGAAAAATGCCAACTGTATCGCCATGCTTCTTCCGAGGCAGGGAATGTCAATGTCGAACTATCCTGACGTTCAATAATCAAGGTACCCTTGATACGATCAAAGCTGACAACTTTTGCATACAGTTTTTCTGAGTCATCAGCATATTCCTGTGTGACTCCGACTATCCCTAAATGTTTGGTCAGGGTAATTTCATTACCTACCGCAATCAGGGACGGGAAGGGGGTTTGTGCTGTGCGGGTCAGGCGCCGCTGGTTATCAGGCAATGGCTTGCCATTCTGGGATTGGTCACTATCGTAGGCCAGACGGTAGTTCATATCTTCCATCCAGACCACGCTGTTTTGCCAGAACAGTGTTTCCGCTTTGGCTGCGGCCATTATCCGTTCCAGATTGTATTCCAGTTGAGCGCTATTACCTATGTCCAGCCAAAATTGATCCCCCTCGGCTTTGACTATCATCTGACCACGCACTGTAAATTGGGTTTTGCCCTGTTCGCCTTCATAGAGGATTAAATTGATCACTTGCCCCTGTCTCAGCTTGCCATTAATACCGGCTTTCTTAATCACCAGATAATGCTGATCAGTCTGGCTTTCTTTCTCCTCTGTTACCGATTCCAGCTCCTGCTCTTTATCAAACAGGCTATTGGGCTTGATTGGCAGCAATGCCCGGTGTTCCACCAGATAAAAAGGCAGTTTGCTCAGGTCAGGCTCCGGTTTAAACAGTTCATCGCCTAATCCCATGCGGGCAGCAATGCGTTTTTGTAGCGACGAAACCTGGTCAATCCGAATATTGGCACGGTGATAAGTTAATGTCGGTTGTTGAGCCAGATAGCCCTGTTGCACGACGCGAAAATCATCAATGTGGGTGGTAAAGGTACGCGGTGCCCGCTGGGTGCCAAAATAGCCGAGCAGATAATTGACGATATCCAATTCATGATCGCTATCGTGCGCAATCTGTTTTAACAGTGCTTTTAATGCCGGAGCGTAATCCTGATGGGCTTCATCATTGACAGAACCTGGTTTAAACGGCCATTGATCGCCCCAGACTTCATATCCCTCGCGCTGAAAAGCCAACAATTGTGGCAGCATGGCAATTTGCTGACAGCCGCAAGCCAGCAGTTGTTCAAATGGCAGCATAAACTGATGAAGTGATAACAAGCGTTGGGCATGTTCACTCTCAGACAAGGGTTGTTGTAACTCATAGCAAGCGGGCAACGTATCGCTGACGGGATAATAACGCGCCACATCGCGATGCCGACCGTAAGCCAATACCACAGGTTTATTCTGAATCAGAGTTGGATTGGGTAAACTTTTGCGAATTTCGTCTTCTTTGACTGTGACGCTAATTCCGCCTTTGGCGATCATCCTGAGCGGGCCATCATGTTGTGCCAATTGATGGATCGGATCTTGGCCCCACAGGCGAGGATAGTAGCCTTCTTTAATTGACCACGACCAGGTATCCCCTTGAACCGACTCAATCAGGTTTTTATCAAAACCTTCATCCAACCGAAGGCGATTGACACTCTGAACACCTTTAATCTCAAGCAGTTTATTAACCAGCCGGCTAAGATTGAGGATGATCCGTTTGGTATAGTCACGGGCTGTCGGCAATTCAGGGATCCAGCCATGTTGTAATTGTGGCCCTTCAAAGATTTTATCATTGCGCATTCCGGCATCTTGCAGCGTTTCAGTGTGGTAACGCTGTGCCTCAGGCATCAGATACTGCTCTGCGGTGCTATAGACGGCAGCAAAAATACCAGCGATATCCTGTACATCGTCATCCAGTTCGATATCCAGTAATAGCGGGAAATCAACCGGTTGTGACCAGATAATCTGACTGACTGACTCCCCAATATTGCGGTTTTGGATCAAAAAGTCTGTCAATTGCTGGGTAGCTGTTGTCAGGTTCTCCTGCGTACAACGGGTCGGTTCCAGATAGAGCCAGTAATTTCCCCGCAAGGTAAACTCTTTTGCCCCTTCACGACTGACAAAACTATATTCCCTTTTGGTGGCATCATACCAATAGGTATAGCCTTGCTTTTCCGGTTCACGTACCAGTTGTACGTTACGGAACAGAAAATCCCCTTTATCTTGTTCTGATGCTGATGTCTCTCCTGTCCAGTCGCTGCTATGCAGATCCAGCAATGCCTTCCGATAATCATCAGTGGTGATTGGTCCACAAGTCAGCGTATTGTGGGGACCAAATTCAGCAGGGAAAATACCATCTTGCTGTTCCTGCTCATTGGGGGCAGGGGTCAATAAGTCTGTTAAGGGAAGGGTATGACGGTAAGCCAAATCTGACACACCGTAGCTAAGCCCTTCCAGAAAGGTGATTCCGGGGTCGTGTTCTGTCGTGTCGCTCCACTGTTTTCCGGCCTGTTGCTCAACCACCTGATGAGCCTGTTCCAGCAAGGTATCAAAGTGAATATCGTCTTTCACTTTGTGAAACAGTGCTTCTTGATTATTCATCGTTATTTCCTCGGTATTGCAGCTTATTGTCTGCTTCCCAGACTAAAATCAGCACCTCATTATCTTTGGCTTCCACCGATACGGTGATATCACTGCCTTTAGCTTCATCCGACCGACGCAACGTCAGACAAGTGACCCGCTCAACCAGCGGCTGCTGTTGAATGGTCGCCAGTAACTGGTAATAGTTAATGCTGTTATTCAACATAACGGGGCGCTGTTCATCGACGCTCCAGGGCATATATGTCTCACTGAGTTGCTGCCGTAGCTGGCGATAACCAAAATCGGTGTTAACATCCGGCTTAAAAACCACCGTGTAATTAATGTTCACATCAACATATTGGGGATTGTTGATCTTAATCTCAGCCCAGGGAGAGCCTTTTTGCTGTAACCATTCTGTCATTCCTTGCAGACGTGCCGGGTTTAGCACCGGACGCAGAGGATCATCGCTGTCGTTATATCGGTTGGCGGGGATGATGGTCAGCTTTTGTTCCTTCAATGCCGGTACTCGGGTGAGTTCATCATTGTCGGGGTACTTAACATCAAAGATGCTGACATAACGCTCTTTTAACAGTGTCGCCATATTGCCCCAGGTTAAGGCTCGGTTACGGTGGGACAGGTGTTGTGCTCCCCGTTCAAAAAAAGCGCTGTCGGTTTCCGGTAAACGTCCATTCCATGACGCCCAAGGCTGGCTGATTGAAGCCACGACAATGATGGGTTCAACCGGACGCTGAATAGTGTCTGCCGGTAATGGCGTTAAGAAATGGCTGTGACTGATGTTATCGGCATTCACTAATGTTGCTGTCAGAGCGTTATAGATCAGGCCGCATAACCAAGGGGTTTTTCCCCATGAGCCTTCGTGTGTAGGGATGGTCACGACTGCCTTTAACCAATAGCGTCCCGTTGGCATTGTTGTTGCCTGATTGGACGCGTCAGCGGGCAGTACAACCTGCCAGGTGCCATCTTGATACAGATGTTCGGTTTTATCATTGACCCACGCATCCAATGCAGTCCATTGGTTCTTTTGGTTCAGGTAATACCAGGAAACTTTTTCGGGTTGCTGCGGCGATTTCAATTTCCAATATAGCGATAAAGTTTGTCCCGGTTCGACGTCAGTGATACCGAGGTATAACGCGGGATTTTCTTCCAATGGCTCAATTTCATGACTATAGCCAAATGGGGTTAGGTAAGATATCTCAAAAGAGATGCCCTGAATTTCTGTGGTATTTACTTGAGTCTGGATGTTAGTTATCGCAGGCAGTGCCTGGCTGTCTTTTCCCTGTAGCCGGAGCACTGGCTGGGTGAAAACAAGGTTATCCAGATCCTCTGGCGCACTGATTGCCGGTTCTTTCTCTGAAAGCGTCAGTGTGACTTCTTTTTTATTTTCCTCAACTTGTAAAGTTAACCATTGATTGCCACTGCTAATTTGTGCCAGCAAACTTTGGCTATCAATATCTTTCTCAAAGGTAACAGTTATCTTTCTTGTTCCTTCTTCCATCGCCAATTGTGCAGAGGTGAGCAACACTCCACCCAGTACAGATTTATCCAAATCCGTTTTACTGAATAACCGTATTCCATCAGATGGCAATGATATCTGTGCCTGTGAATTCCAGGGTGTCGCGGTCATCCATTGCTGTTGTTCTTTATTCCGTAACCAGTACAAATCACTGATATAGCCCCGGTTCGCCAACAAACTGGCATCCAGCGCATATTGCAGGGCATTGCCTTGTTCATCTTGTCCCGCTTCGAACAGGGTACCTTTAGTAATCAGTTGCTCTGTCACGGTTGAATTCAGTTCCACCGACAAGGCAACCTGATCGGGTTTCGCCGGACAGGGAGACAAGCCCAAAAGCGCCCGATAATAAAGATTGCGATGCGCCGCAGGTAAGGTATTCAATAAGGATATTGGGGTTTCCAATAATCGCAATATGGCCAATAGAAAAGCCTGATGAGGTAATAATTCGCCATTGGCTTCGCTTTCCCCTTGATATAATTCGGCCAGTTTCTCTGGCGTATTATTCGCCATAAAGAAAAAGTCATTCCAATGCTTACCGTCCTGATTAAAGGGAATGACTTGGGCGTACTTTTCAATATATTGGAGTAATTGCAAACTGGCTCGATTATCTAATTTAAAATCGCTCATCGGCACCAAGTCTGACAATTTATTATTTAACTCAGTTGATTCCATAATATCACCTGTGTGGCACAGAGATTCCTCTGTGAATAAAGGATTACTCACACTGTTTAATTTCGATTTTTTTCAGCCAAAGCCTTAATTCACGGTGGCAAAATTTTGTTGAGTGATAAAACTGCCTTTGCCGAATGAAGGAGCCGGAACATCCGGTTGTGGCGGGTTCACGGTATTATTCATGGCGGGTGATTGAGGCGTAAACATGGCTGTAAACTTCTGCCCCTTAATAATTAAGGCCGCGCCACTGGTACATTGAAGAGCTTGCTGGCTGGCATCCAACGCACTGATGGTAATAGTGCCGGTTCCCGGTGTCATATGCGTATCTGTGGTATAGGTTGCAGAAACCCTGACTTGTTTCTCATCCCCCAGAATGCAGACTTTCTTGCCGCTTACCTGCGCATGCCCTTTAGCACTGATCTTACCCGGGTTGGGAACCATCACCTTTCGATTTCCAAAGTTAGGATCAAACTGGAGCATGTCACCGTTCACTACAATGGCCTCACTCATACCACCTCCATCACCCGACCTTCACTCAGTGCCAGTGTTCCCTGAATCTGCTGATTGATATCGCTTCCCCGCAGGCGATACATCACCTGCACTTGCAGGGTATTTTTGCTGTTTGGCGACTGACGAACCTGGATATCCGTAATATCCGCCCGTGATTCATAACGCAATACGCTGTCCTGGATATGGGATTCAATTTCAGCAAACAGTTCGTTGCGGATATTTTCAAACATAAAATCATTTAATCCGCAGCCATAATTTTCGCGCATCAGGCGTTCCCCCGGCTCTGTGCTGAACAGAACGTGCAAACTTTGGCGCACATCTTCTGCCCCCTCCGCCATTTCCACCCCCTTTTCAAGGGAGAAGGCGGGAGGAAAAGCCCAGCCACGACCATAGAGTTGTGTCAGTATTTGGTTTTCCATTGTTCACCTTTCACTGGGTAAGATTAATTTTGGCACCTTTGATCTCAACACTGTTTTTGCCGGACAGATTGAGTGATTTGTCCATTTGGGCA
The DNA here is from genome assembly GCF_033949345.1 of Xenorhabdus littoralis. Lineage (NCBI taxonomy): Bacteria > Pseudomonadati > Pseudomonadota > Gammaproteobacteria > Enterobacterales > Morganellaceae > Xenorhabdus > Xenorhabdus littoralis. The sequence continues at coordinate 15,649 of NZ_VCDP01000034.1, read as the reverse complement.
TTCATTGTCTGCGCTTTCAGTGTTAAGTCTTTTTTCGTTGACAGAGAAATATCTTTATCCTGCTGGAGCTCGATTTGATTTTCTCCCGCATTGATTCGGATGATTTTCTTTTTGCCATTGATGACAATTTGTTGTTGGTTTTCACCTTGCTTAACCACCAAGACTTTTTCCTGATTATCTTGGGTGGGTTCTAACGGTGCTTTATTTTTCGGGTTGTGCATGGCCCCCAGAATCACCGGATAACGTGGATCATTTTCAAAAAAGCCGACAATCACTTCGTCACCCGGTTCTGGATAGAAACAGAAACCGCTTTCGTGGCTGGCGTAAGGTTTCCCTAGTCTTGCCCACAGAAATTCATTCGGGCGGTTCAGCACCGGCAGAATAATCGGGATGCGGTTCAAGTCTGCCTTGTCCTGCTGATATTTCGCGACCGTCGCAATATGCAGTTCAGGGGCATCGGGCAACACGGGCAGATATTCCTGTTGTAAGCCTATGCTCAGGGTGGTTTCCCAATCAATTCGCCGGTTAAAACGATGGCGCACCGCCGTAATGCTGGCTGTACCATCCAGTTGTGAACCAAATCCCGTTAATTGAATGTTGTCCCCTAACTGATAACGTCCATCACCTTTAAGCAGGAATTCACCTGTGACGCCAGAAATGCGTTGATTCAACAATAGTCCCTGTGCCAGATAGCCACTCTCTTGAGTGGTTAACGGGCTGCTGTAGCGAATGTCCCAACTCGTTTTATTTAAAGATGCCAGCCTGTCAGGGGAGAGTGCCGCTTTTCCCACGGCAACACTGCCGTAGCGGCCGCCTGATAATTCCTGTTGTTTACTGATATCCCAGCCACTGACTTCCAGTGAAGCGGGGTTAAGATGATTGTCAAACTGCCAACTGGCATCCTTGACGACGATATCTTTTTTCTCATCCCCCCGGCTTTTCAGGATATGGGTTGAGTTGGATTTCAGGGATTCAGGTTGGGCAATTTGAACGCCTTCTATCGTGGGTAACAGCCATACGCCAGTGGCAGATAGCCGACACAGCAGAAAACGCCAGTCTGAACAACGGAATTGCACCATCTGCTCATGTTTTTGATCTAACGCGGCTATCCGTTCAAAGTGAGCCTTGATGCCAGCCTGATTCAACAAGGTATTTAAGATGGTTTTTTCGCTGCTGGCCTTAAACAGTTGTGAATGTTGGGTATCTACCATCAGTTGCAAGCGATGCTTGACGAGCAACGTCAGCAATAATTGCTTATTTTTGATCTTCAATGTGTTGCGGGTAATCAGGCCATTAAACAGCACCGATTTCCGGCCGCCGTCAGTCACTTCCAGACGCAGGGTTTTCCCTGCCTGACAATGGGCCAGTTCTGCCTGTACATCTGTCTGGCTGAAAGAGGACAGTGGCCTATCCGGCAGGCTGATTTTCAGCGTTGCCGAAGGGATGCTGTTCACGCGGTAATAGGTATCCACATCGACGACGGCCAAAAGAGACAATGCTTTGCCATCTGCAATAATTTTCAGTTGATGGCTCATGGTGCGTCTCCTTTGGTGGCCTGTAATATTTCACCCGGTACGAAGCCATTGAGGTTATCCAGACCGTTTTGCCAGGCCAGTGACAAATAATCGACACCGCCGGACAGCGTTGATGCCGTACCGGCTGCCATCAGCGCCAGCGATACGCCATCTTGTACCCGTAAGGCGATTTTTGCCGGCGATTTCAGGTTTTGTTCTGTCTCCTGCAAGACCAGGCTTTCATCCGCCACCAGTGTCAGGATGACCCGCGCCCGCAAGGGGGTGGCATCACGATCAAACAAGGTGTAATTCACAGACAAACCTTTCGCCCTGCCGGCAAAATAACCGCGGTTTTCCCAACGCATTTTGCCCCATTTAATTTGCAGGAATCGCGTTTCATTACTGGTGGCATCCACGCTGCACAGTTGTTTGAGCTGCATTAGCTGAGCTTCAACGGGGGTTTTGTTACCCGGCATCGTGGCATCAAAAATCAACTCAAGGGATAATCCTGCGGGTTTGGCCTGTACATAAATACTGCTTTGTTTCTCGCTGTTAATGGCCTGGGATTGTTGATAATCCGTTTGATAATCCAGTTGCAGGGAATCGGGGTTATACATGGCTTGCACGGTGCCTGCCCGTATTTTTCCTTCCCTGTCTTTATAAGCATTAATGGTCAGCTTCGCTAAACCACGTTCAATCAGACTCATGGACGCCACCCTTCCTCATCGCGTAATTCGGCCAGCACTTCGCGTTTAATTTTTTCAATCAAGGCTGCTTCATCCAGACTTTCCTGAATCAACGAATGGCCTTGTTGATCTGATTCAGTCGCTTGTGTTGGTAATATTGGTGCTGATGACACCACTTTTGCCTGAATGATTAATTCTCTGATTTCTACGGTCATACTTTGACTCCCAACCAGCACATATCCTGATAGCGCAGCTCAAGGGTATTCACCAAGATGGCGTTACTGTTCGCGTCAAAGTCGCTGGTTTGCCAGCGTACCGGCAAGGCATTGCTCAGTGTCCAACTGGATACGGGCAGTGAATTTTCGTTTAACAGCATAATCACTACATCCGCATAGGCGACTTTTTCTCCGCGCAATACGCGGTCAAACATCCAGGTCAAAGGAGAAACCGTCATCACGCCGCGCTCCAGCGTTAATGTGCCGTGTTGGATTTTCTCGGCCAGATAATTATTGCGGGCGTTTTCGCCGCCCTGACTGTGCTGGGTCACCTGAAGTTCCCGACTCAGGCCGGAAATGCGCTGAAAGCGGATATCCAGTGGATCGGGAATACCATTAAAAATAAAACTCGCCATAAAACGGTGGGATACCACGGGGGTGTAATAATCGTTCATTGTGCTCTTTCCTTCTTAAGACAAAAGCGCTCCCGTCTGGGTATCAAAGACCAGACTGATCTCGATAAATTCAGCGGGAGACAATACGGCCAGGGCGACTTTCATAATCATTTTCCCGGCCCGGATATCCTCTTCGGTCATCGTCTCATTGACCCCTAACAGCACGGTAAATGCCTCATCTTCCCGTGAGCCGTACAAGCCACCCTGTAACCACAATTGCCGTAACCAGTTGTAACTTTGTCCCTTGCATTTCATCCATGTCAGCTCGTTATTGGGTTCAAAGATGTACATACGGGCCAATTGCGCCAAATGTACGGTGACATAAGAAACCAGACGACGGGTTTGCAGGTAACGCCACGGTGTGTTGTTTGTGTTTTCCAGCGTGCGGCATCCCCATACGCGTATGCCTTTGCCGGGAAAACTGCGGATCACATTGAGCGAAGTGCCATTGGCGTTAAACAGCACACTCCCCTGAAAATGGGATCTAACCGGCCGAATCACCTGAGACAGGGCAATATTGGCCGGCGCCTTCCACACGCCGATTTCGCTATCTGTGCGCTGGATAATTGCTGCGATGGCGGCGGTAGAGGAAAGCACGATACCTTTCTTGCCGGCTATGTTTTTACTGGATATATCTTGGCTGGATACGTCCTGATAAGTGGTTTCCAGACGTGGCCAATAGGCGGCTCCCCATTGGCGATACGCTGATGATAAATCCCTCAGACATTGGTGAGCCTGTTCAACCTCATCCGGTGCGTCCAGCAGTACAAAAAGATTGGCGCGGATCTGGCTCAGTTGCAGCAGGGTCATCCAACCTTCAGACCACAAATTGACTAAAGTGTGTTGATCCTCAATCACACTGTCATTCAGCCGGGCGATATCCGGTGCCAAAATCAGGGTAATTTGTGTTTCACCGCCAATGGCTTCTTTCACCGCGTCAGAGCTTAATGCGGCTATCAGGGTTTCGGCTTCCGCTTGGGTCATGTTTGCTGAGGGCATATTGCCTTGCAGCGGTAACACAAAAGCCCGTTGCCCGCCATTATCGAAATAGTGCCTGACGGCCAATGCCATCAGATGATCGCCACCAAATAGCTGGTTATATTCCGCCAGATTGTCGATACGAACCGCGGTTTCTGCTTGCTGTTGCTTTAGTTGCTGTGGATTATGGGCGGTATAGCCAATAAATACGGGCACTGCGCTGGGTATCTCTTGCTGGCCTGTGGTAATGATACTTTCTGTTAAGGTCACGCCCGGTTGAATTTTTTCCATCATCATCTCCTCCAAAGTGGTTAGATAGGCACTGTATTGACAGTGCCTGTGTTTAATCATGGAGATTACTGAGCGACATCCTGCGTAAATTGCAGAACAATAAATTCAGCCGGCCGTACCGCAGCCAGACCTACTTTCATGATCATTTTGCCTTGTTTGATATCAGCATCAGACATGGTGATATCCTGACCAATATGGACAAAATAAGCCTCTTCCGGGCTGTTCCCCAACAGGGCATTTTTTTGCCAAAGGGCATAAAGATATTGGTCAACGGCGGCCTTGGCGCGCATCCAGGTCGGTTGATTATTGGTTTCAAATAACACGGCCCGCAGTGCCTGACGGATATCGCGTTCAACGGAATTGAACAGACGACGGACGGGAATGTAGCGCCAGTTGATCTCACCGTTCTGAGCATAAGTACGCGCCCCCCAAACCATCAAGCCACGGCCGGTAAATGAACGGATAACATTGATGCCATTATCATTCATGGTACCTTGCCGTTCGTCATCGACTTTATCAGTCAGGTCTTTGATTCCGCTGAGTGCAACGTTGGCGGGGGCTTTCCAGACGCCACGCTGGCTATCAGTTTGGCAATAAATTCCGGCAATGGCAGTACTTGGCGAAAGAATGAGACTACGTTGCTGTTCCTGTTGCAATCTGTCATCAATTTCCTGCGCCAGGACTTTATCTGTCTCTCTAAGTTGTTTCAGAGTCTTTAGTTTGTCCTTACCTGATTCATTCTCATAACCACTGATAAGAACATCTTGCTCGTCGGGCAAGGTGGAGAATTTCAGGTTTGTTTCCAACTTAGGATAATAGGCAGCGACCTTGCTGTTATTTCCCATGCCAGACACTGATTCACCATCAAGGCTATCTGCAATCAGGAAATAGCCTACTTTGTTATTATTCAACAGTGAGCTGACTGCACCGTAGATTTTGCTTTTATACTCCTGATCTTCTTCTGGACAAACCAGCAGGGTGATATCCCCTTTTTGTTCAATTAATTCGGGAATAGCGGCCAGATTCAGCTCACTAGTATCATTTAGTGAATAGATATAGCAGGCTCCTCCCCCATTTTGAAAATAGAGCTTCAAGGCTTCTACGGCTTGAGATAGATAGACTTTCTCAATATTGTGAATCCATTTTTTTGGTTCTTCTTCAGCAACAGAAGCAGAGAGAACTTGAACATTAGGTGTTTTTGGGGTTTCAGCCTCTTTCTGTTCAACTTGTTCTTTTTCACCTCCTTCTTTTTTTGTTTCATCCTTAGAAGGGGGGAACGATGTGATGGCAATCTCGGTCACTGGTGCCAAAGAAAAAGCGGAAGTAAATTCAAGCCAATTGCTGATACGGGTACAGACTTGGGCTGAATCCGCTACTTTCGGGGTAAATTTACCGATAAAAACAGGTACGGCAGTGGCACTGGTGCTGACAGACAATGCAAGGGAAGCATCTTCTTCAATATAAACGCCGGGCGCTTTTAGATTAGTTGACATGATAATTCCTCATCAATCAATGTGATTAACGCTGTTCTACATCTTGCGTAAACTGGAGAATGATAAATTCCGCAGGTCGAACAGCAGCCAAGCCGATCTTCACAATCATTTGCCCTTGATTAATCTGTTCCGGCGTCATCGTAATGCCCTTGCCAATCTGTACGAAATAGGCTTCTTCTTCTTTGCTACCGGCCAGCCCCCCTTGCTGCCACAGGCTATGAAGATAATTGCTGATTGCCGCTCTGACTCGCTCCCAGGTCGGCTGGCTGTTCGGTTCAAACATGGCAAAGCTCATGGCGCGCTGAACATCCCGCTCGACGGTATTAAACAGGCGGCGCACAGGGACATAGCGCCAATTATCACTATCTTCCAGTGTTCTGGCTCCCCAAACGGTGGCACCGGTATTGCTGAAATTTCGGATCATATTGATGGCACGACCGGAGTTGTATGCGCCCTGCAATTCATCTGTGACCAAGAATGCAGGTTCCAGACTCCCTTTCAGGGCGATATTGGCAGGAGCCTTCCACACTCCGCGGGATAAATCGACAGAGGCATAAACCCCTGCCATAACAGCACTCGGTGGAATGGTTGTCTCTGCCCAATCTGCTTTCAGCCACGGGTAGTAAACTGCGGCAAATGGTGTGGCGTCATACTTTCCTTTGGCCGTTTCTGCATCATTGATAGTCAATGCTTCTTCAGGGCCATCAAAAATGGCAAATAACCCCTTTCCTGCCTGACATAAAGTTGCTGCGGCTGTTTTAATATCTTCACCCGCCGCAACCAGCAAAGTGACATCATCTAAGGTTGGAATTAGTTTTTCTAAACTCTCGGTTTGAATGAGATAGCAGTAACCTCCGCCATTGGTAAAATAAGCCCGCAGAGAAACTGCCAACTTATCTTTGTTGTCAAAGGTTTTCTCCAGATTAAGATAATCCATCCAGGAATTAATTCGGAGTGCAATATCTCCATTAATATGTTTTTTTTCTTTATTCACGGCAAAAACAGGAACGGCTGTGGCACTATTTGATACGGATAAAGCCAGGCTATTTAATTCTTCAATATAAACGCCGGGATAACTGGTCGTGGTTGTCATAAAAATTCCTTTATACAAAATGATTAACGATGTAATGCCTTAAACAGCCTGCATAGAGACGCGATCGGCTGTCAGGCTAATTTCCTGAACGGCGATATCATTGCTGGTGGCATCAAAGGAAGGCGAAGTCAATGAGGTAGGGAAAGCATTAGCAACATTCCAGGTCATTAATAATTCAGTGCCTGCGTCATTGGTTAAGCTAATGGTAATATCTTTTTTCTCGACTTGATTAAGCTGGATAGAATTAATCCAATCAAACAGTTCAGTTTTGCCGGGGAAAACACCTTTACGCAGAGTAATATTGATGGGTTGACGCTGGCCGGGCATTTTGAACCAATTACCCGCACCATCGCGGTACTCAATGGTGTCATAACTAATATCCAGTCCTGAAACACTGTTAAATGGAATTTGTTCATCCCCGACAGAAACAAGGAAACGATAAGAAGGAATAGGATATTCAACTGCAATTTGAGATGTGCTTGTAGACATAATAGCCTCTTTTAAAATAAGAATGGTTATGATTAATATCAAATAAAATAGGGTGTAAAAATATATTTAGATAAAGCTACCGCCACAAAATGACAGGTATATCATTCTGAAAAAATTTTTGTGGGGCTATATCATGCTTATATCGATAATCATCGTGCCGAAAAAGTGACAATGAGTACATTGCCAATAATGCAATTTGCTTTTTATGCAATTTCATTTACATGCAAACGAAGATGAAGATATTCTGTCTTACCGGTTAAAGCTTATTATTTGATAAACCTGATGTGGTAAATTAAATATGGATGCCCTTGAATAAATAGAATCAAAAACGTTCAAATAAAAAATATGATAAATGCATTTATTTACAAGAAGAGCTCTTCTGTGTCCTGAAAGATATTCCGTCAACGTTATAAATGCTCATCATAAATGTTCATCATAAATGTTCATCATAAATGTTCATCGATTTGGAGAAGAAAATGGCTGATAACAATCGTAATTCTGAAAGTACGGTTCCGACTAAAAAAACGCAATACCACTGGCAGATGCACTAAAAGAACGTTTTAAATCGGGCAGTATTCCATTGCAAACTGATTTTGCTGATTTAATTGATATGGCAAATATCGGGCTACGTGCCACAGGGCAAGCCTCAGATCAAAATGGTTCTGGTGATGGATTCAAACTGGATAATAGCGGGACGCTGCAACTTAAATTAAATCCAGGCAGTACCGACACTGACTATGCACCGCTAATTAGCGTGAAGGATATGTTAGCAACCGACCTGGGTTCCGGGCTGGTGTATAAAAAAGACGGTATCTGCGTGGGTGAGGGGAACGGTCTTGCCGTCGGTGCCAATAGTGTGTCATTAAAACTGGCGAAAGGCTCGCATGTCAATGGCGGCGGTGGTCAAGGTACTGATGGGCAAACCAACGGCAATGCCGGAGGTCTGGCATTAAGCAGCAGCGGTTTATCTGTTGATTCCGGGAACGGTATTCAAATTAATACCCAAGGGGTGAGCGTTAAACTCGCGACCAACAGTGGATTAAGTGCAGATGAGAGTAATGGTTTAAAAGCCGTAGTCAGCAATGGTATTCAAATTAATGCTAAAGGGATGAGCGTTAAACTCGCGACCAACAGTGGATTAAGTGCGGATGAGAATAATGGTTTAAAAGTTGTTGTCAGCAATGGTATTCAAGTAAATGGAAATAGTATTGGTCTTACTCCTGAGCAAACCTTCCAGAAAGGGATGGTGATGATGTTTGCCGGCACTGAGTCTGGAATGCCGAAGGGGTGGGCATTATGCGATGGCCAAAATGGAAGGCCGGATTTACGGGATAGATTTGTACTTGGCTCTACCGGATTTACCAATGTTAATCAAACCAATAATCAAAAGGTGCAGGGGAATAATAGTGCCAAGTATTTTAATGTAACTTCAGATACAAAAAACCCCAGCATTAGAGTTAATGTTAATGGGCATACCCTAACAATTAATGAGATCCCATCGCACAGTCACTCTATTTACACTGCGGGGAATGAAGGGGGGGGCGGGCAAGCTCTATACGAGAGGAATGGGAGGAGTCCTGGTTATACATGGGAGTTTTCAAAGTCAGAAGGAGGGGGGGGCTCACATGACCATGGTGCCTCTGCAACTCAAGACAGTCATTCTCATAGTGTCAATGTGGTACCCCCATATTATATTCTTGCTTTTATCATTAAGCTGTAGTTTATTTTTCTTTTTTTAGTCTTTTAGTCGTAATAAGGGGGTAGGGTTTGCCTGCCTCCTGAGTTGACATTGTAAAGCCTAAATAATTATTTGGAGCATAGCTAAGCTTTTTCTTCGATTAGTACTCATAGTACTTACATTTGTTCAATAATGTTATTGAGATGTTTATTATCTCTATCATTGAAATTTGGAAAATAAAAACACATAATTCTAATTCGTTTATGACTATTTATTCTAAAATACATGCTATTTATAGCAATCTCTATTGCATCTGGTGTGAATTTTCTGATTTTCTCCAATTTTCCGCCGGTGTTTGGGTCAAATACAAATAAATTTTCCTTATTCCAAAAAGCAAATCCCGCATGATTCAAAAGTAGATTATTTTTAGAGGATGCTAAGTCTTTATAATTATTATAAAACAATGATCCGATATGTGTTTCTGCGGTTTTTTCATAATCCATAGTACTTAATAATACTAAAACGCAACCTTCATCAGGAAACTCGTTATCATTAAAAAAATAACCAGGAAAAGGAGATTTACATGCCTTTTTCTGTATAAAAAGCATATTTGTATTAAAATTAAAACACTCACTCGATAGTGCATTTAGTCCACTGTTATGGATTATTTCTGAGTGTTTTTTTGCTATATCAAATACTTCCTGGAGTGATGGAAATTTAAAATTTCTTTCACCATAGATGTAATCACAACAATGAGGTAGTAGAGTATAATGACATTGACATGTTTCATTTATTATTTTTTTTAATAGATAGAGTGAAATTCCATAGCAAAAACCACGACCAGGCTTAAAAGAGAAATCATTAATTATTTTATTTTCTTTCAAGTTATTAATGTAATGAGTTTGGTTAAATAAAAAGAAATCATTCATAATCTATTTCCTCTTTATTCAAAATTCCATTAAAAATATTTTATAACTACCATATAACCTTGTCGGGTTTAAATCAATGACTTTTGACAATAGTAGATCACTCGTTGGATCATATTATTAATGTTATATCTGGGTTAGGATAACGACCTTATCGTATAAATGTTATTTTCTTTGATAATATCAATATAGAACGTCTTCTTAAAAAATACAGTAATATAGACATAAACACCAATGGAAGAAACAGTAGTGGTAATTTATATGAGTATAGAAACCAAAAAGACGATAGTCTGACCGGAAAAGAGTTAAGATGGTTTTTCAGGCACAGAACTAATCCCAGAGTTGCTAAAAAAATCCAATTTTGGCGAAACAAGTCGCCCACTTATCCACCTTGGTTGGAAGCGAGAACCCATCATTTATGGGATAAATATGATAAGCATTTACAGCAAAAAATGATGAGGATCGAAGAAGAGAAATATGAAGGTTTAGCCCGATTATTTGGCATACTTTGATCCTACTCTGAGATGTACTAGATTGACAACGCTCTGATTTGCCCTGTCAGTAGGCAGCATTTTAGCATACAACCTCCAAACCCGTTGCGATGAAACTATCCATCAAATACTGGGGCTAAATATCTAGTCATTAGCTCTATAGTACCCAGCCTTTGAACCATGATGCGAAAAACTCCGCCGGTAGACTGACACTAATATTCGAAAGAGGAAAGGACATCAACGTTTGGCTCAGGTCATTGAGAATAATCGTTACTTCGGCAAGCTAATCATCAATCGATCATTCGATATGATAAGAACCCTGTTTGAAAGGAAGTCATCACCTAACAGGCCATCAAAATTTATCCGGTCATCAGTAACTTGCAAGAGCAGCGCAGAGAGCTTAATACCGTCAGGTGTCACAATGGTTTTCTTTGGACAGGCCCGCGAGAAATCAATACACCCTTCCTTTGAAAAAAGCACTGTATGACTTGCACCAGTATCGATAACCATACGGTATATTTTCTTGTTGTCAGATTGTACCTTGATTTCTATCCCGTGCTTTTCGCGGGTGAACGGGATAGATTGCCAGCGATAGCCCGCAGGAAGCGTTTTAAGATTGTCGGTTATGGTCAGCATTTTTGAAGCATAGTCGATAACGAGTGTCTTGTTTTTGGCGACACCCAGCCCTAACACTCCATTTATGCGAAGTTGTCCGTTGTCGTCTAACATACCGCCGTTACCCCACGGTTTAAGGATTTCAATATCAACATTTGAAAGGCTTTTTCCGTTCACAGTGATATTTGCTGGACTGGCCGTTACAGTAGAACTCTCAACGCCGAAAATATCGTAACTTTGCGTGGTTGTCGTGCGAATTTTCTGCTCTTGAAAAATCGAATCAAAGACGGATTGAGGGAGATAAAAGGCGGCGGATGCCCCTGTATCTATTTCAATCTTATCAATCTCTTTACCGTTGATATTGAGTGACACCGAAGGGGTTGCGCGATCAAGGTAAACAATCGGCGCTGTAATCTCTGCCTGTACTGTTGCCGGAGCTATCGTAAAACACAGTGCCATGCAGACACTCAGAACTCTATTCATATTCAGTAACTCCGAGAAATAGGGAGGGTGAGATGGGGAGTTTGATGAAAACTTATCCATAAGTTACATTTTTTAATATAGATTAAATTCCATTTAAATTTAACTATAAATTAAAATAAAAACAAACAGATAACGCATGTTAAATATAAATACTTTTATATAATTTAACTGATATTGTTAATTTTGTAATTATAAGGAATCAAAGGTATTGTCACACTATGTGAAAGGAATGAATTCAGCAGAGTGGTTATTGATGGGCGATCTTTTATTGATATTAACCCTTTTAGATTAAAAAGGGAGTGAGCTAAAAAGCACTCCCTTATTTGCTGTTATTAATTTGGATGTTTTTTATGTCTGTAGTTATTTATGTGGGGTTCAGAAAGGCTCTAACGTGAAAATAAAATGATAACTCTCTTTTTTCTCTATTTTAATATGGGGTGGTTTTGTTTCATCATATGTAACAATATCAAGACCTGTGCCAGTATGTTTAAAATAGACAGCACCTTGTGTAACCGGAATGTTATTCTGATCAAATACAACAACAGATGTAACATAGAGCTGGCCATCTGTAGGAATTAATCCCACTATTTCATAGTCGCCGTTTGAATAGCAGTCTACAGCATCTGGAATGGTATAGGTTTGAATGTTAGCTCTGAAAACCTGATCCACACCGGAGTTGTTAACTAATTTTATTGCCAGTAAATCACGGTTGTTAGGCGATACAATAAACTTTGATAAGCCTTGAATATCACTGACATCTGTCTGACTTGTATCCCATTCACGATAAATTTGTCCCGCTTGGCTATCACTGCCATGTCGCCAGGCAAAAACGATAGAGCCTGATCCTACTTCAACGGAAAGAAATTTATCATTTAATGGTGTGCCGACTAAATTTACTACTGTACTATTTTCTGGATATTCATAAGAATCTCCGTCATAATTCTTTTTAGTATAAAATATAGCGCCAGTGATTAAATTATCTTTAGACATAATAGGTGTTATCCTCAGTTTTTTCGAAAGTTAATAACTAGAATAAAGAGATGGGTTTATATGTCAAGGCAGTGGGTGTCTCTTATATTGAGACTTTTCTCTAAAAAATATTTATTTGGCTTTATATGTACTGAAATTAATAAATAACGCCGTTTTAATTTGTAATGACTGTTGTTTCTTTTTCTATTAACTATCAAATTCGGATGCTTAATTAATTTACAGTGCTTAGTAAGAAAATCAGAGTACCTTAAAAAGCATATTGGTAATTTTCTTAAATAGACAACTCCCGCTTGCTTTTTCTGAAACAGGCTGCTAAGAATATCAACATTATGAAAAAAATTAAATTGATCCCTATTCTGGCTAAGCCAGTTCAACAAACTACCACCACCGAAACCAGCAGGTTGTTCGGGGGGTAAAGACGACTGAATTTTTAAAACCCTCTGAGCGATTCGCCAGAGGGTTTTTTTATCCCTGTTTTATGCGATTCGCCCAGAGTTTCATTAGTTAAAGTTTCCTCAATAAAAGTTTCACTAAGGAGAAACGATGAAAACACATCGCGAAATCGCACAACAGCTCGATCTGTTCCATTCAGAGCCCCAAGGGCCGGGGATGATTTTCTGGCACCCGAACGGATGGCGTTTGTTTCAGGATATTCAGCAGCATATTCGCCAACTCTATCAACAGCACGGTTTTCAGGAGGTTCGTACTCCCCAGTTTCTGAAAAAGGATCTCTGGCAAACTTCCGGTCATCTGATGATGTTCGGAGAAGATATGTTCTTCGGTGGGGGTCAGGAAAATATGCAAGAGTATGCGCTAAAACCCATGTCTTGTCCGGCGCATATATTACTGTTCAAACGCGGTGTACACAGCTACAGGGAACTGCCGGTAAAATTGTTTGAATTTGGTCTTGTGCATCGCAATGAGCCTTCTGGTTCTTTGAACGGGAGTTTACGGCTGCGTCAGTTCACTCAGGATGATGCCCATGTGTTTTGTGCGTGGTCACAGGTTCAGGATGAGATCAAACATTTTCTGGGCAGGGCCAGACATGTTTATCGTCAGTATGGTTATCAGCAGTTTGCGGTCAAAATATCCACACGTCCTGAGTCAGCTTTGGGGGAATTGGCATTGTGGCAAAGTGCAGAACAGGTTTTGATTGACGTCTGCCGGAGCGAGTCGATTGATTTTGAATTACAGGTCGGGGAAGGGGCGTTTTACGGACCCAAAATCGAGCTGGCTCTTCAGGATAACAGGGGACGTGAGTGGCAGTGCGGCACAATCCAACTGGATTTCAATCTGCCGGAACGATTCGATATCACATACACAAATGCTGCCGGAGAGAGAGAACGTCCGGTGATCTTACATCAGGTAATGTATGGTTCTCTGGAACGTTGGATCGGCATGTTGCTGGAAGTGACTCAGGGAGCTTTACCTGAGTGGATTCATCCGCTGCCGGTTGCAATTGCAACGGTCAGTGAAGCGGCGCTTGACTATGCCAATGAATTGGCGAATTCGCTTAAATCTGCGGGGCTGCATGTGTTGATAGATCACAGTAATAATTCTGTTTCCCGCAAAATCAAGCGATTCCATCAAATGAAAATCCCCAATATTTTGATTGTCGGCGAGCAGGAAATGAAAACGCATCAGGTTGTGCTGCGGCGAGGAAAAGTTGTTGCCGCTGTAGAGAAAGAGAAATTGGCTGAGCAGTTACTGATATACAGGAATGCACAGTTGATCTGAGAAATCCTGATTCAGCGGTTTAAAATGCGGCTTAAGAATAAAGCGCCCGTTTTAACGGGCGCTTATCAGTATATCAATCTTCTTCTTTGCTCATCATGGCATCAACCTTCATGGCATCAACCAATGCTTTACCGACAAATTGAATATTGGGTTGCTTCATGATGGAGCCATGAGAACCCGTGATATCAACAACGGTTAGCTGTACTGGTGGAATGATCTTATCCCAGCCAAGACTGACACTATGCTCAGTATCCGCTTCTTGCTCCGTGGCCCTGAATAGGGTGATGCGAGTACCGGCAGGGCATACCGATGGGGTATAGTAATTGGCCGCAACTGAGATGTTGTGATACAGGATCAGATGCTGTCTGATATTTTCAGGGGAAATATCAGGTGGCAGCAGGTCGTTCTCTTGTGCCAGCATTAACATCGCATTGTAGTCACGTTTCAGTATGAGTTCATTTATTTCATCTTCCAGACTGTCAGGGAGATCATCAGGGATGTTATCCACTAAAATGGCAATTTCATCAAAGACAAATCCCGCCTCTTTCTCTTCCGGTGAGAAAGTATTTTCATAACTGGCATGAGTATCAAGAAGCCCGACAAAATGCACGGTTTCACCTTCCGCAATCAGTTGACAGGCCATTTCATAGGCAATTGACCCGCCGACAGACCAGCCTGCAAAGGAGTAAGGCCCTTGCACTTCTGCCTGACGGATTGAGTCAATGTACCCTTTCGCCATATCTTTCAAGCTGACCGGCGTATTTTCTTCCGCCTGTGCATCATTGGCGATGATCCCATAAATCGGCATCTCTTTATCATTAAGATAAGGGACCAGTTCGTAAGCATAATTAATATCGCCATTAACCGGATGGATAAGGAACAGCGCAGGCTTAGTGTTGTCTGTGCGGTTACCTTTGCGAACGGTCACTACATTCGTTTGTTGGGTGGATGGGGAGTCCAACTGAATAAATGCGACAAATTCACTGATGGTCGGATTGGCAAGAAAATCGCGCACTGCAATATTCATCCCCAAAACCTGACGCAAGCGGACGACAATTTGCAGGGTTAACAGGGAGTGACCGCCCAGTTCGAAGAAGTGGTCATGGCGTCCGACCCGTCCTACACTGAGGCACTCTTGCCATACTTCAGCCACGATATTCTCCATTTCACCGATTGGCGCTTCATACCCTTGTGTGATGATGGCGGACTCATCCGGTGCAGGCAGGGCTTTGCGATCCAGCTTGCCGTTGGCGGAGAGCGGGAAGGCATCCAATATCACAAACGCGCTGGGGAGCATGTTTTCCATCAGGCGTGTGCCCAGTTGTTCGCGCAGTTGGGAAGGGATAAGGGTGACATCGGTCTGTGGAATGACATAAGCCACCAGACGCTTGTCACCACTTTCTGTTTCTCGGGCGATGACAACGGCATCACTGACACCTTCACAGGCCGCCAGTTGTGTTTCAATTTCCCCTAATTCAATGCGGAAACCCCGGATCTTGACCTGAAAATCATTGC